>JAJTHX010000414.1 GCA_021300125.1 Betaproteobacteria bacterium
CGCTGCGGTGGCGATGCCGGAACTGCCGTAGTCGAGCTCGTGCGGGCGGCGGCGCGCGAACTGGACCAGCTCGGGCACGGTCTTCACCGGCAGCGAAGGATGCAGCAGCAGCACGCTCGGCACCTCGGCCACCATGGTCACCGGCGCGAAGTCGCGCAGCGTGTCATAGGGCAGCCTTGTCCATAGCGAGGGATTGACCACATGCGAGGTGTAGGCCATCAGCAGCGTATAGCCGTCGGGCGGCGCCTTGGCGACCAGCTCGGAGCCGATCATGCCGCCGGCGCCCGGCCTGTTGTCGACCACCACCTGCTGGCCCCAGGCCTCGGCAAAATGCGCGGCCAGCGTGCGCGCAAACACGTCGGTGGCGCCGCCCGGGGCGATGGGCGCGATGATGCGCACCGTACGCAAGGGATAGCTTTGCGCGGCCGCAGGCAGCTGCAGCGCGGTACCTGCGGCGAGAAGCAGCAGCACGGAGACTCGGCAGAGACAGGTCATGCGAAATTCTAATCCGCGCCCGCCGGCCGCCGCGCTAAAATCGGGCACTTCCAAAGCCTTTCCGACCGCATTTCCCAAGTGAATACTCCCACGCCCAGCACCCCGCCGCTGTTCGAAGGCGAACTGCAGGCCGCCCTGCAACAACTCCACGACGAAGTTGCCGAAGCGATGCAGCTCGCCAGGCAGAGCCCCGACCTCGATGATCTGTCCGCGGTGCATGCTGTGGCGCTGCTCAAGATCGGCATGGCCATAGGACTGGTCGAGCAGAAGCATTCCGGTTTTGCCAAGGAAGTCGAAAACAAGCGCCAGCGCGTGATTGCCGCGCTGAACGCCGAGCAGCCCAAACACTGAGACCGAACTGCACTACAAAAGCGCAGGCCTGCCAATGAAGACCCCGATCTACCTGGACAATTCCGCCACCACCCCGCTCGATCCGGCGGTGGTGGACGCCATGCTGCCCTTCCTGCGCGAGCAGTTCGGCAACCCGGCGAGCAGCACCCACGCCTTCGGCATCGCTGCCAGCCGCGCAGTGGAAAACGCCCGCGCCGAGGTGGCAACACTGGTCAACGCCGAACCGCGCGACATCGCCTGGACCTCGGGCGCCACCGAATCGAACAACCTCGCGATCAAGGGCGCCGCCCTCGCCTCGCAGAAGCGGGGCAAGCACATCCTCACCTTGCAGACCGAACACAAGGCGGTGCTCGACACGGTGAAATGGCTGGAGCGCCAGGGATTCAGCGCAACTTACCTCGCGCCGCAGAAAAACGGCCTCGTCGATGCCGCGGAATTCCGCGCCGCGCTGCGCCCCGACACCGTGCTCGCCTCGGTGATGCTGGTCAACAACGAAATCGGCGTGATCCAGGACATCGCCGCGCTGGGCGCCATCTGCCGCGACAACGGCACGCTGTTCCATGTCGATGCCGCGCAGGCCACCGGCAAGGTCGCGATCGACCTCGCCACGCTGCCGGTGGACATCATGTCGCTGACCGCACACAAGACCTACGGCCCCAAGGGCATCGGCGCGCTCTATGTGCGCCGCTCGCCGCAGGTGCGCATCGAATGCCAGATGCATGGCGGCGGGCACGAGCGCGGCCTGCGCTCGGGCACCCTGGCCACGCACCAGATCGTCGGCATGGGCGCAGCCTTCCGCATCGCCGGCGAATTGATGGCGACCGAGGTGCCGCAGCTGTGCGCCCTGCGCGACCGATTCTGGAACCGGATCAAGGATGTGCCGGGGGTAATCCTCAACGGCGACCTTGAACAGCGCATCGCCAACAACCTCAACATCAGCCTCGACATTCCCAACTGCGACTCGCTGGTGACCACGCTCTCGGACATCGCGGTGTCCTCCACCTCGGCCTGCTCCACCGGCGGCGTGTCGCATGTGCTGCAGGCGCTGGGCTCGGATGCCGCAATCGCGGGCAATTCGATCCGCATCAGCGTCGGCCGCTTCAATACCGCCGGGGAAATCGACTGGGCTGCGGATTACCTGCGCGGCAGGATCGAAGACTGCCGCGCCGGACGGCTCCGCGCGGCATAAAAAATATTCAATAAAAACAAATAGTTAAGAAAAACCCGCGCGGGCCTGCGGTCAGCGCCCGACGGGGTTGGCGGCGGCTTCGCGCAAGTGGATGAAGCTGTGGTCGCAGAACCCCGGCTCGGCCTGCGCCTGCAACTCCTCATACACCCGATCCGGTTCGCGCAGCACCCGCAGATCGAAGTGCCGCGCGTTGACCGCGCCATAGTTGATGCAATAGCCGCTCTGCGCATCACGGGCAAGACAGGCATAGATGGTGGTCACCACGAACATCGCGCCGCTGCGCTCGATGTAATGCAGGTAGCGGCCCTGCACCACCCGCACCTCGCCGGCACCGGCGCGGCGGGTGTCCACCGAGCGCACGCGGCCGTCGCGCTGGCGCTGGTAATGGGTCAGTGAATTGGAGCGGCCTTCGACCAGCAGGTGATCACCGGTAAGGGGATCGATGTGATAGTCTCGATAGAACGCACAATGCACATGCGGGCTGCCAGCCACCTGCGCAAAGCGCTGTATGTCGTCGGCTGCAGCGATAGCCGGCAGCACCACCACGGCAGCGGCGAGCGGTGAAACCGCGCGCAGTGGATGGATCACGGGGGCGCTATTTCGCCGGCTTGGCCATGCCGATTTCAGTCAGGATCAGGCGGTATTCCTCGAATTCCTCGTCGAGGCGGCGCCTCGCGTCGCGGGCGTTGGCGTAGCCATTGACCCAGAAATTCTCCTCCATCTCTTTTTTCCATTCTTCGGTCGCCGTCATCGCCGCAAATACCCTGTCCCAGTAGGCCACCTGGGCGGCAGTCAGACCGCGCGGCCCCATCATGCCGCGCCAGCTCGAGGAATCGGCAGGCACGCCCTGGTCGCGCCAGGTTGGCACATTGGCGAAATCGCCCCACATCCGCTTCGGCGATGAAATCGCCAGAACGCGCAGCTTGCCCTCGCGCATGTGGCCGATCATGTTGCCGAGCCCGGTGTTGACGACATCGACATGGCCGCCGAGCACCGCGGTGGTGGTTGCCGCGCCGCCCGGAAAAACAACCGCGCGCAGCTTGCGGATGTCGACGCCACCGGCACGCAGGCAGGTCAGCAGCGTGGTGTGATTGGCACCGCCGAGGCTGGTCGAAATGCCGAAACTCGCACTCTGCGGGTTCTTTCTGAGTATTTCCACCAGGTCTCGGCCGCTCTTGATCGGCGAATCGGCGCGCACGGTGACCGCGAGGTATTCCTCGAACAGCATCGCCAGCGGCGAGAAGGCCGTGTGGTTGTACGGGATCAGACCGATGATGTTGTTGCTGATCGAGCCGGTGGTGGCGACGATCATGTAATGGCCGTCACCGGGGTGCTGATTGAGGTAGGTCAGGCCGATGGTGCCGCTGCCACCGGGCTTGTTGACCACGTTCACCGGCACATCGACCAGCCTGTACTTGGTCAGGATGCCGGCGACCACGCGCGCGGTACGGTCGGTGGTGCCGCCGGGCCCGGACGGCGCGATGATCTCGACCGCGCGCTCGGGTTTCCACTGCGCAAGCACGGCGCTGGCATGAAACGCAATGGTTGCCACCAGGACGGCCAACAAGCCTCGGATGCCTAACATGTGAACTCCCTCGCGTTTGATCAAGGTGAATGCTCAAAAATATAGCACGGGGTTTGCAATGCCGAATGAAGATAGTGACAATCCCGACACAGTGCGCCGAAGCACTGCCGCCATGCCACCGACGCCGGCATGGGCCACTCGTCATAACAACCGGGCACGATACGGACGCCATCATGGGCATGACCGCCGCCGAAAAAATCCTCGCCCGCGCGAGCAGCCTGCCTGCCGTCAAGGCCGGCGACATCGTCTATCCGCGCCCGGACTTCGTGATGATCCACGACGGCGTGGTGCGCGGCGCCAAGGAGGAACTCGACGCGTTGGGCATCCACCGCGTATTCGACCCCGAGCGCGTGCTGATGGTGTCCGACCACGACGTGGTGTATGTCAACGACCGGGCCGCGGCGCGCGGCGCCTTCAATCGCAAGGCCGCCGAGGCCTGGGGCATCAAACATTTCTTTGATGCCGGCCAGGGCGGCCACGGCCACATTTTCCCCACCGAACGCGGCTGGGTGCTGCCGGGCACACTGTATTTTGATAACGACCGACACTGCACCAATGCCGGCGGCATCGGCGCGCTGGCGATCCGCATGGGCACCGAGATCAACCGCGTGCTGGCCACCGGCACCAACTGGACGCTGGTGCCGAAGTCGGTGCAGCTCACGATCAAGGGCAAAATGCCGCACGGCGTGTTCGCGCGCGACCTCGGTTTTGTCATCGGCAAAAAACTCGGCCCCGACGGCGACTTCGGCGTCGACATCGACTACCGCGTGCTTGAATTCGCCGGCGAACTTGACCAGTTCAGCCTGGCCGCGCGCATCTCGCTGTGCAGTACGCCGACCGAAATGCGCGCCATCGGCGTGTTTTTCCCGCCTTCGACAGCCATCCTCGAATATGCGAAGGCGCGCGCACAGCGCCCCTTCACGCCGGTCTACCCCGATGCCGATGCCCGCTACGAGGCCAAAATCGAGTTCGACGTCAGCACCCTGAAACCGCAGGTGGCACTGCCCGGCGGCCCCCACCTCGCCGCAGACCTCGCCACGGTCGCGGGCACGCCGGTGAGCCACACTTACGTCGGCTCCTGCGGCTCGGGCATGTACGAGGACCTCGAGATGGCCGCCGGCATCCTGAGGGGCCGTAAACTGGCGCGCGGCGTGCGCATGATTGTGGTGCCCGGCTCCGAGGACTCGACGCGGCGGATGACCCGCGAGGGCCTGCTCGACATCTTCCACGACGCCGGCGCGATGGTGATCCCCGCCGGCTGCGGCCCCTGTGCCAGCGGCCGCACCGGCCTGATTGACGACGGCGAGAATTCGATCTCGACCGCGGTGGCCAACGGCCGCGGCCGCTTCGGCGCCAAGGGCGCCCAGCTCTACCTCGGCAGCCCCGCCACCGTGGCCGCCTCGGCGGTGACCGGCTGCATCACCGACCCGCGCGAGTTCCTGTGAGCGCCGCATTGACCCCCCGGGCTCCGCTGATTACGCTCGGCACTTTTTTCCGGGACCCGCCATGGGCATGACCGCCGTTGAAAAGGTGCTCGCCGCAAAAAGCGGCCGCGCCAGCGTGAAACCGGGCGACGTGGTGTCGCCGGAGCCCGACTTCATCATGATCCACGACGGCGTGGTGATGGGTGCCAAGCGTGAACTCGACAGCCTCGGCATCACCCGCCTGGCGCGGCCGGACAAGGTGCTGATGGTCACCGACCACGACGTGATCTACGGCAGCGCGCGTGCGGCCGAGCGCGGCGCCTTCAACCGCAAGGCCGCGGCGGCCTGGGGCGTCAAGAACTTCTTCGACGTCGGCCGCGGCGGTCACGGCCACATCTTCCCGATGGAATCCGGCCTGCTGCTGCCGGGCATGTTCTATTTCGACAACGACCGCCACGCCACCAACGCCGGCGCCATCGGCGCCTTCGGCTTTCGTATCGGCACCGAAATCACCCGCGTGCTCGCCACCGGCACCAACTGGGTGATGGTGCCGAAAACGGTGCGGCTGACGCTGAAGGGCCGGCTGCAGCCCGGCGTCTATGCCCGTGATGTCGGCTTCCATTTCGCGGCGATGCTCAAGAAGGACCAGCTTCAGGCCGACCTCGATTACCGCGTGCTCGAATACGCCGGCGACCTCGAGCAGTTCGGGCTTTCCGAACGCGCCGCGCTGTGCTCGACGCCCACTGAAATCCGCGCCTACGGCGTATTTATCCCGCCGTCGCAGGCCATCCTTGAGCACGCACGCAAGAAAGGCCAGCGTCCCTTCACGCCGGTGTATTCCGACGCCGACGCCCGCTTTGATGCCGACCTCACGCTCGACATCAGCCGGCTCGAACCCCAGGTTTCGATGCCGGGCAGCGTCGAGAATGCCGTCAACATCTCCGAAATCGCCGGCACCCCGGTGGACCACGCCTTCATCGGCTCCTGCGGCTCGGGCATGTGGGAAGACCTGGTGACCGCCGCCAACATCCTGCGCGGCCGGCGGCTGGCGCCGAACGTGCGGCTGTTTGTCGCGCCCGGCTCCGAAGCCACCAACCGCCGGCTCGCCGCCGAGGGCCTGCTCGGCGTGTTCATCGAGGCCGGCGCGGTGATGCTGCCGCCGGGCTGCGGCCCCTGCAATGACGCGGTGATCGGTCCGGTGCATGCCGGCGAAATCTCGATCTCCACCGCCACAAATAACAACGCCGGGCGCTTTGGCGCGCGCGAAGCGAAGCTCTACCTTGGCAGCCCCGCCACCGTTGCCGCTTCGGCGGTGACGGGCAAAATCACCGATGCACGCAGCCTGTAACCGGATCCGGAAACCATGACAACCAACAGCGAATTCCAGTGGGTACTCAAAGGCCGCTGCTACAAACTCGGTCACGATGTCTGGCATGCCGGCGGCGTGGTGCCGAACTGGATCATCACCGGCCGGCACTTCGACCCGCAGGAGATCATCCCGCACCTGTTCGAGGAAACCGATCCCGGCTTCCACGCCCGCTGCAAACCCGGAGACATCATCGTCACCGGAAAGAACTTCGGCATGGGCCCGAAGATGAACGGCTACATCGCGATGCAGGCGCTGGGGCTGGGCCTGGTCTGCGAATCGATGCCCTTCCTTGCCTACCGCGCCGCGGTCGGCTGCGGCGTGCGCGTGCTGACCGACTGCGTCAATGTCAGCGAGTTCTGCGACAGCGGTGACGAGCTGGAGGTGAATTTCCGCGACGGCTTTTTCATCAACCATACCCGCAATATCCGCCGCGAGTACCCGCCGCTGCCCGACGCGCTGATGGAAATCGTCGAGCTCGGCGGCAATGCCGGCTGGCTCAGGCACTGGCAGGCGCAGCAACAGGCCGGCAGCGCGGCGGGATGACCGCGCACAACGCTTTTGGCCAGCCCGTAGGCGCAGCCCTCCAGGGCTGGCAGGCGCCGCCCGCGCCGCCGCCACGGGTGCTGCAAGGCCGCTACTGCCGGCTGGAGCCGATCAACGCCGACCGCCACGCGGCGCATCTCGATGCCGCCAACCGGCTGGAGCCGGACGACCGCGGCTGGACCTACATGATCAACGGCCCCTATGCCACGGCGGCCGAGTACCGCGCCTGGGTCGAGGCCCAGCAGGGCTGCAGCGACCCGCAGTTCTACGCCATCATCGACCTCGCCAGCAGCCTCGCGGGCGGTGTGGCCTCGTACATGCGCATCGATCCGGCGAACGGCTGCATCGAGGTGGGCGGCATCAAGCTGACGCCGCGGATCTCGCGCAAGCCGGCAATGACCGAGGCCATGCACCTGATGATGAACAACGCCTTCGAACTCGGCTACCGGCGCTACGAATGGAAATGCGACGCGCTGAATGCCCCCTCGCGCGCAGCCGCGCGCCGCCTCGGCTTCAGCTTCGAGGGCATTTTCGCGCAGGCCGTGGTGTACAAGGGCCGCAACCGCGACACCGCCTGGTTCTCGATCACCGACCGCGAATGGCCGGCGATCCGCGCGGCGCATGAACAATGGCTGGCGCCGCAGAATTTCGACGCCCGGGGCCGGCAGAAGACCAGCCTCTCGGCACTGACCGCGCCGCTGCGGCGGGAAAATATATAACTACTTGTTTTTATTTTATTTTTTTTGATCGACTGCGGCGCAGTGCCGCGGCCATGATCCGGCGCAGCGCCGCGCCGTAATCGACCCCGGCAAAACACAGGTGGTTGCCCATGGCATGCGGGTGCAGGTCGGGATTGGCATTGGCCTCGAGAAACACCAGGCGGCCGTCGGGCGTCAGCCGGTAATCAATGCGGCCGTAATCGCGCTGCTCCAGTGCCTCGAAAATCGCGCGGCTTGCGCTGTCGACATCACGCTTCAGGTTGGCCGAGAGTTTTGCCACCCGCCAGCGCACGCGCCAGCGATTGCGGTAAGCCCCGTCGTTTTTCAGCCGGTAGGACGCGAAGGCCGGCGCCCCCGGGCCGCGGCGGCCGATCACCAGCTCCACTGCCGGCATCACCTCGGGCGCAGCCCGGCCGGCGCCACTGCCGGCCAGCAGCGCCACGTAGAGGTCACGGCCCTCGATGAATTCCTCGCAGATCAGCGGCGCGCGAACACGGCGCCGCAGCACGCGCACGCGCTGCACCAGCTCGCGCTCGTTCTTCACCAGGGAATTGACGCGCACCTCGTCGGAGCCGTCGCCGAACTGCGGCTTCACGATCAGGGGATACGGCACCCGTGGATTGCGGATGGGTCCGGTCGGCGGGATCACGAAGTAGCGCGGCACCGCGACCCCGAGGTCGGCGACGATGTGCTTGGACAGC
>JAJTHX010000214.1 GCA_021300125.1 Betaproteobacteria bacterium
CAAGCGCGTCAATATCCCCTCCTACCAGTGCCGTCCAGGCGATGTGGTCGAGGTGGCGCAGGCGGCGAAGGCCCAGTTGCGCATCAAGGGTGCAGCCGAGGCCGCCGAATCGCGCGGTTATCCGGAGTGGATCGAGGTTGACGCCAAGGCGCTGAAAGGCACCTTCAAGGCGCGGCCGCAGCGCAGCGAGCTGCCGTCCACGATCAATGAGTCGCTCATCGTCGAGCTTTACTCGAAATAATTTCTAGGGGTAGTCCGTCATGTCCAGCAGCGCTTTCCTGAAGCCCCGGATCATCGATGTTCAAGGCGTTTCGCCCTTCCATGCGAAGGTCACGATGGAGCCGTTCGAGCGCGGTTACGGCCACACGCTGGGCAACGCCCTGCGCCGCACCCTGCTGTCCTCGATGCCCGGCTTTGCCGCGACCGAAGTCAAGATTTCCGGTGTGCTGCACGAATACTCCACCATTGACGGCGTGCAGGAAGACGTGGTCGACATCCTGCTCAATCTCAAGGGTATCGTGCTGCGTCTGCATAACCGCGACGAAGCGATCCTGACCCTGAAGAAGTCGGGTGAGGGTGTGGTCACCGCAGCCGACATCGAGCCGATGCATGACGTCGAGATCATCAATCCCGATCATGTGATCGCTCATCTGACCGCAGGCGGCAAGCTCGACATGCAGATCAAGGTCGAGAAAGGTCGCGGTTATGTGGCTGCAGTCACCCGTCGCGGTTCGGTCGAAACCCGCAGTGTCGGCGGCCTGATGCTTGACGCCTCCTTCAGCCCGGTTCGCCGTGTCAGCTATGCGGTTGAATCCGCGCGTGTCGAGCAGCGTACCGACCTCGACAAACTGGTCATCGACATCGAGACCAATGGCGCGATCGACCCGGAAGAGGCTGTCCGCTACGCCGCTCGCGTGCTGGTCGAGCAGCTGTCCGTATTCGCCGACCTCAAGGGCACCCCGGCGCTGATCGAGGAGAAAAAAGCCACGCAGATCGATCCGGTGCTGCTGCGCCCGGTGGACGACCTCGAGCTCACCGTGCGCTCGGCCAACTGCCTAAAGGCCGAGAATATCTACTACATTGGCGACCTGATCCAGCGTACCGAGACTGAACTGCTGAAGACCCCGAATCTCGGCCGCAAGTCGCTCAATGAAATCAAGGAAGTGCTGGCTTCGCGCGGGCTCACGCTCGGCATGAAGCTTGAAAACTGGCCTCCGGCCGGACTGGAAAAGGTTTAAGAGGGCAACATGCGCCACCGTCACGGACTCCGCAAACTCAATCGCACCAGCAGCCATCGCCTGGCGATGCTGCGCAACATGGCGAATTCACTGCTGCGCCATGAGGCGATCAAGACCACGCTGCCGAAAGCCAAGGAACTGCGCCGCGTGGTCGAACCCATCATCACGCTGGGCAAGAAGCCCACGCTGGCCAACCGCCGCCTTGCGTTCGATCGGCTGCGCGACCGGGAGAACGTGGTCAAGCTGTTCGAGTTGCTGGGTCCGCGTTACGCCAAGCGAAACGGCGGCTACCTGCGCATTCTCAAGTTCGGCTTCCGCAAGGGCGACAACGCACCAATGGCTTATGTCGAGCTGCTGGACCGGCCGGAAGCGGCGACCCCTGCCGCAGACGCCAAGGCTGAAGCTGCAGCCTGAGTCGCTGATCACATGAAAAAACCGGGCCTCAGCCCGGTTTTTTTACGTCGAACGCCTGTTATTTAATCAATAAAAACAACAAGTTAGTTTTACCCTTCGGTGACCAGGATTACCCGATAGTCGTTGACGTTGGTCCGCGTCGGGCCGGTGACCACCAGATCGCCGGTGGCCGCAAAAAAACCATAGGCGTCGTTGGCATCGAGCCGTGCCGCGGCATCCATGCCCAGGGCCGCTGCCTGCCCCAGAGTGTCGGGCCCGAGGGCAGCGCCAGCGTTGTCCTCGGACCCGTCAATGCCGTCGGTATCGCAGGCCAGGGCGTATATTCCCGGGGCGGCATCCAGTTCCAGTGCGAGCGAAAGCAGAAATTCGCTGCAACGGCCGCCGCGTCCCTGAGTCCCGCGCACGGTGACCGTGCATTCCCCGCCGGATATTAGCGCCACCGGTGCCGGCCAAGGCGTGCCGTAGCCCTGTACCTGCCGCGCCAGCGCCGCATAGGCCTTGGCGACTTCACGCGCCTCGCCGGTGACGGAATCGCCGAGGATGGCCGCGGCAATGCCGCGATCGCGGAAAAAAGCGGCTGCAGCCTGCAATGACTGCTGGGCCGTGGCGATCACCAGGTTGCTGGCGTGGGCGAGGGCCGGATCGCCGGGCTTGGGCGTTTCGGTGATGTCGCCGCGCAGGCCGCGCTCGAGATGCGCGCTGACGGCAGCGGGCGCCTGCACGCGGTAACGCCGCAGGATCGCGAGCGCGTCGGCATAGGTGGTCGGATCCGCGACGCAGGGGCCCGAGGCAATATGCGTCGGATCGTCGCCGGTGACATCCGAGATCACCAGCGCGTGCACCGGTGCGCGCGAGGCGGCGGCAAGGCGGCCGCCCTGGATCGCCGACAGATGCTTGCGCACCGTGTTGATGGCCTGGATCGTCGCGCCGCAGTGCAGGAGATCCCGGGTTACCGCCTTGAGGTCCGCCATGCTGATGCCAGGCGCGGGCAGGGAGAGCAGACTGGAGCCGCCGCCGGAGACCAGCACCAGCAGAAGATCCTGCGTGGTGAGCCCGGCAACTTCGGCAAGGATGCCTGCAGCAGCCTGTTCGCCTGCAGCGTCAGGCACCGGATGGCCGGCTTCGACCACGGGGATGCGCGTGGTCGGCAGGCCGTGGCGGTAG
>JAJTHX010000161.1 GCA_021300125.1 Betaproteobacteria bacterium
CGCTTCCCTACGACGGCATTATCCGTATCAGGTCATGAGGGTCTGTCTCACCCTGCAGCCACGCCTGCGGCGTGACTGCAAGGACCCCTACGTGTAATGTTTAAGCTAATGGAATTATGGGATAATTGCAAGCTCAAACCGGTTCGGTTCCGGGTCGAATTCCCCTTCCCCGACAAGCACTTATCGACTAGTCATGAACGCTTCTCCTTCGGTCACCGCGTCCGAGCAGGACATCGAGAGCGCGCGCTTTTTCATGGTCGAGCAGCAGATCCGCACCTGGGAGGTGCTCGATCCCGTGGTGCTCGACCTGCTGATGCGCGTGCACCGCGAGGACTTTGTCCCGGCGGCGCACCGCGCGCTCGCTTTCGCCGACCTCGAGATTCCGCTCGGCCACGGCGAAGTGATGCTGGCCCCGAAAATCGAGGCCCGCATGCTGCAGGCCCTTGCGCTGCGCGACACCGACAACGTGCTTGAGGTCGGCACCGGCAGCGGCTACATGACCGCGCTGCTGGCGAGCCTGGCCCGCCATGTCTGCAGCGTCGACATCCTGTCCGATTTCACGCGCACGGCCGGCGCCGCGCTTGCCGCGGCCGGCATCCGCAATGTCACGCTCGACACCGGCGATGCCGCGCGTGGCTGGGACCAGCATGGCCCCTACGACGCCATCGTGCTCACCGGCTCGGTGCCGGTGCTGCCTGAAGCCTTCCAGCAGAGCCTCAAACCCGGCGGCCGCCTGCTTGCGGTCACCGGCGAAGCGCCGGTGATGCAGGCGCAGCTGGTGACCCGCATGGAAGGCGGTGCCTGCCGCAATGTAACGCTGTTCGAGACCTGCATCCCGCCGCTGAAAAACGCGCCGCAACCGCGGCGTTTCGTGTTCTAGACCGGCCCGGCGGCAATGAAACGCGCGATCGCTGCCGCATTCACCAGCCTGCTCCTCGCGGCGCCTGCCGGCGCCGCCGACCTGGTTGAAATCTACCGCCTCGCCCTCGGTTCCGACCCGGTCTATGCCTCAGCGCGGGCCACGCTGGAGGCCGCGCAGGAAAAACGGCCGCAGGGCCTCGCCGGCCTGCTGCCCCAGGCCACGTTCTCGGCCTCGACCCAGCACAACGACCGCGACCTGCGCTTCCGCAATCCGGCCATCGCGCCGAGCCAGGCGCAATTCAATTCCAATTCGGCCTCGGTGTCGGTAACCCAGCCGCTCTACCGGCGGCAGAACCTCGTCGCCTACGAGCAGGGCAAGACCCAGGTCACGCTCGCCGAAGCCCAGTTTGCCTCCGCCGGCCAGGACCTGATCCTGCGCGTGGCACAGGCTTATTTCGACGTGCTGCTCGCGGCCAGCAATCTCTCCTTCACCGAGGCGCAGAAGACTGCCATCGCGCAGCAGCTGGCGCAGGCCAGACGCAATTTCGAGGTCGGCAACGCCACCATCACCGACACCCACGAGGCGCAGGCGCGCTTCGATCTGGTGACCTCCCAGGAAATTGCGGCGCGCGCCGACCTTGAAGTCAAAAACCGCGCGCTGGAACAACTGATCGGCCGCGCCGCGCCGCGGCTTGCAGGTCCGGGCAAGGCCTTCGTGCCGGCGGCACCGACACCGGGCGCGATGGATCCCTGGGTCGAGCGCGCCAAGCAGAACAGCCCCGCGGTGCGTATTGCCCAGCAGAACCTCGCCTTCGGGTCACAGGAAGTGGCGCGCAACCGCGGTGGCCACCATCCCACGCTCGACGCTTTCGCCACCTACACCGACAGCGCCTCGGGCTCGGGCATCCAGGGCGGCACCGGCACCGATACCCAGACCCGCGTTGTCGGCCTGCAGCTGGCGATCCCGCTGTATCAAGGCGGGCTGGTCAATTCGCGCGTGCGCGAGGCGCTCGCCAACGAGGAAAAGGCCCGCCAGGATCTCGACAACGCACGACGCAGCGCGGAACTCGCCGCACGCCAGGGTTATCTCGGTGTTACCAGCAGTCTCGCCCAGGTGCGCGCGCTGGAAGCGGCGCTGGTGTCGAGCCAGAGTTCACTCGATTCCACGCTGCTCGGCCAGCAGGTGGGCGTGCGCACGCAGGTGGATGTGCTCAACGCGCAGCAGCAGCTCTTCAGCGCGCGCCGCGACCTTGCACAGGCCCGCAACAACTACATCCTGTCGCTGCTGCGGCTCTACGCCGCTGCGGGCGAACTCGACAGCGCCGACCTCGAGCAGGTCAATCGCTGGCTCGAAAAATAAGTTAATTAAATCAATAATTTATAGACTATCGGGGAGCTGGCCGAGGATGCGCTCTGCGGCGCCGCGATGGGCTGCCGCAAAACCCTGTCCGGCCGCACCGCAGGCGGCAAGCCGCTGCGGTTCGCCGACGAGGCGCAGCGCGGTGTCCACCGCGCGGGCCAGATCCTCAACCGGCATGGCAGCGCCGGCTGCGATGGCCGCCGCCGCGGCTTCGGCAAAGTTGTAAGTCGAAGGCCCGATCACCACTGCCTTGCCCAGCGCGCAGGGCTCGATCAGATTCTGCGCGCCATAGGGCAGGAAGCTGCCGCCCAGCAGCGCGACATCACAGGCGGCGTAATAGAAATACATCTCGCCGAGGCTGTCGCCGAGCAGCACTTCGGTTCCGGCGCCAACCTGCAGGCCCTCGCTGCGCCGCTGCAGGCGCAGCCCGCGCGCGGCGACCAGCGCCGCGACTTCGTCAAACCGCTGCGGATGGCGTGGCACGATCACCAGCAGCGCAGCATCATGCGGCTGAGCCCGCCAGGCATCGAGCAGCAACGCTTCTTCGCCTTCGCGCGTGCTTGCGGCGAGGATCACCGGCCGCGCGCCCGCAGTCTTGCGCCAGGCCGCGCCGCGGGCAACATCCTGTGCCGGCACTTCGACCTCGAACTTGAGGTTGCCGGTGACGGTGACGCGTTCGGCCCCGAGCTCGCGCAGGCGCCGGGCATCGGCTTCGGTCTGCGCCGTGATCCCGTACAGCCCGCGCAGCGCGTCACGCGCCAGCGCGCCGGCGCGCCGGTAGCCGCGGGCGGAGCGTTCCGACAGCCGCGCATTGACCAGCAGCAGCGGTATGCCGCTTGCGGCGGCCTGCGCCACCAGGTTGGGCCACAGCTCGGTTTCCATCAGCAGGCCGAGCTGCGGCCGGAACTGCGAGAGAAACCGCGCCATCGCGCCGGGATAGTCATAGGGCAGATAACACTGCGTCACGCTGCCCCCGAACAGCACAGCGCCGGTTTCACGACCTGTCGGCGTCATGTGAGTAAGCAGGAGGCGATGCCCAGGATAGCGCGCAAGCAGGGCATGAATCAGCGGCTCGGCGGCGCGGGTTTCGCCCACCGATACCGCATGGATCCACAGGCAGGGCACGTCGAGCCGCGAACGGTAAACACCGAAACGCTCGGGGAGGTGTTCGAGATAGGCCGGCTGTCGCCGCGCCCGCCACAGCAGGCGCAGCAGCAATAGCGGCAGAGCCAGCCACAAGGCCAGGGTATACAGCCGGCGTTGCAGACTCATCGCGCGCTCCACAGGGACTCGAGCGCGGCCATCACCGCCGCGGGGGCTGGCGGCCGGCCGATGCCCCCAAGGTTGGCCGCGCGCGCGCAGCCGTAAAGCCCGGTTGCTGCGGGATCGGTGGCGCAATAAACACCCGCTGTGGGCACCCCCAGGGCACCAGCGAGATGGGTGAGGCCGGTATCGGCACCGATTACCGCGCGCGCGCCGGTAACCAGCGTGGCCAGCGGGTCAAGGTCCAGACGCGGCGGTATCGCGGCGCCGGGTATGCCCTCGGCAAGGCGCTCGCTGCGCTGCAGTTCGGCAGGGGAACCCCAGGGCAGCACCGCGATGAGACCGCGCGCAGCGAGCTGCGCGCCCAGGTCCCGCCAATGCGCCTCGGGCCACAGCTTGCGCTCGGCGCTGGTGGCGTGCAGCAGCAGCACGTAATTCGACGCGGGTGGCGTCCAGACCGCCGCCATCGCCGGCGCACGCAGGCCGTAATCCACGGCCGGGGCCGTGGCATAGCCGAGTGCCTGCGCGGCAAGGCTGCGGTTGCGTGCGACGGCATGCTGGCCCCAGGGCACACGGTACGTGCGGTCATAGAACCAGCGTAGCGGCTCGCGCGAACTGGCCCAGTCAAGGCCGTGTTTGGGCCCATGCGCCTGATGTGCCAGGAGGGCGCTCTTGAACAGTCCCTGGGTATCAATCACCGCGTCATAGCGTTCGCTGCGCAGTGCGGTGGTGAAGCCGCGCCATTCGCTGCGCACCGCCGCGCTCCACGGCGCGCGACGCCAGCGCCGCAACGCCACCGGCCGCACGCGGCGAATCCCGGGATGCATGCGCGGAATCGCGGCAAAGGCCTCCTCGACGACCCAGTCGATGACGACACCAGGGAATGCCGCCGCCACGTCGGAAACCACCGGAAGGTTGTGCACGACATCGCCCAGCGACGAGGTCTTGACCAGCAGCACACGCTGCATCTGCGATGTATCTCTATGTTATTATTGAAGAAATTTTCGGTTGCCCGCGGCCACCGCGCTTCCGGGCCAAGCCCCCGAATGATACCCTGCGGCCCCGCGGCCGGGCCGTTGCCGGACCGAACCGAAACCGCGCAGGCAGACAACCAAGGCGGAGCGTACTCACTTGATCCTGGTCACCGGCGGCGCCGGCTTCATCGGCGCGAACTTCGTCCTCGACTGGCTGGCCACCGAAGGCACGCCCGTCGTCAACCTCGACAAGCTGACCTATGCCGGCAACGCGGGCAACCTTGAATCCCTGCGCAATGACGGCCGCCACCATTTCGTGCATGCCGACATCAATGAGCGCGAACGCGTCGGCGCCCTGCTGCGCCAGCACCGGCCGCGAGCGATCGTGCATTTCGCCGCGGAAAGCCATGTCGACCGCTCGATCCACGGTCCGGGTGAATTCGTGCATACCAACGTCGTCGGCACCCTCAGCCTGCTCGAGGAGGCCCGCGCCTACTGGTCGGGGCTGGCGGGCGCCGAACGCGACCGGTTCCGTTTCCTGCATGTGTCCACCGACGAGGTCTATGGTTCGCTCGGCGCCGATGACCCTGCGTTCAGCGAAACCACGCCCTACGCGCCAAACAGCCCCTATGCCGCGTCGAAGGCAGGCTCCGACCACCTGGTGCGCGCCTACCATCACACCTACGGACTGCCCACCGTCACCACCAACTGCTCCAACAACTACGGCCCGCTGCAGTTTCCGGAGAAGCTGATCCCGCTGATGATCCTCAATGCCCTCGCCGGCAAGCCGCTGCCGGTGTACGGCGACGGCAAAAACGTGCGCGACTGGCTCTACGTCGGCGACCACTGCGCCGGCATCCGCGCCGCACTGGCCCGCGGCCGCCCGGGCGAGACCTACAACATCGGCGGCAACAGCGAGAAGACCAACCTCGAAGTCGTTCACACCCTGTGCGCGCTGCTCGACGAACTGCAGCCGGCCGGCGCGCCGCACGCGAAACTGATCACCTTCGTCAAGGACCGGCCCGGCCACGACCGGCGCTACGCCATCAACGCCACGAAAATCCGCGACGAGCTGGGCTGGGGACCACAGGAGCGTTTCGAGACCGGGCTGCGCAGGACGGTGCGGTGGTATCTGGACAACAAGGGGTGGACAGACAATGTGACCAGCGGTGCCTATCGCCACTGGATTGACGCCAATTACCGCGAACGGGGAACGGCATGAAAGGCATCATTCTCGCCGGCGGCTCCGGCACCCGGCTTTACCCGGCAACCCAGGTGGTCTCGAAACAGCTGCTGCCGGTCTACGACAAGCCGATGGTCTATTACCCGCTGACCACGCTGATGCTCGCCGGCATCCGCGACATCCTGCTGATCTCGACGCCGCAGGACACGCCCCGCTTCGAGCAACTGCTCGGCGACGGCGCACGCTGGGGCATCCGCCTGCGCTATGCGGTGCAGCCCGAGCCCAAGGGCATTCCGCAGGCTTTCATCATCGGCGCCGATTTCATCGGCGGTGACCACTGCGCGCTGATCCTCGGCGACAACATCTTCTACGGCCACGAGCTTTCCGCCGACCTGCAGGCGGCGACCACGCGCAAGACGGCCGGGGCGACGATATTCGCCTATCCGGTGCATGATCCGGAGCGTTACGGCGTGATCGAGTTCGACAAACAGCGCAAGGTGCTGTCGATCGAGGAAAAGCCGAAACAGCCGAAATCGCGCTACGCGCAAACCGGCTTCGCGGTCTACGACAACGACGTGGTGGCTATCTCGCGCGCACTCAAGCCCTCGGTCCGCGGCGAACTGGAGCTGACCGACATCAACCTCGACTACCTGCGCCGCGGCAGGCTCGATGTGGTGACCATGGGCCGCGGCGTGGCCTGGCTCGACACCGGCACCCATGAGGCATTGCTCGCGGCCTCGATGTTCATCGAGACCATCGAGAAACGGCAGGGACTGAAAGTCGCCTGTCCCGAGGAGATCGCCTTCCGCATGGGCTGGATCGACGCCGGCCAGCTTGAACGGCTGGCCGACAGCATCGGCAGGAATGCCTACGCGCAATACCTGCGCGAAGTGCTGCGCGAAGAAGGCTGAAACTTCCAGCCCGCTCCTGACGACAGGTCCGCCGTCCGTTGAAAACAATACTGCTCACCGGCAAGAACGGCCAGGTCGGCCACGAACTGGTCACGGCGCTGGCGCCGCTGGGTCGCGTGGTCGCCACCGGGCGCGACCAGCTTGATCTTGCGCGGCCTGATTCGATCGTCAGTTGCGTGCGCGATGTCAGGCCCGACATCATCGTGAACGCCGCGGGTTACACCTCGGTGGATGGCGCCGAGCTGGACCCTGATGCCGCCTGGCAGGCCAACGCCGTGGGGCCGGGTATCCTTGCCGAGCAGGCGAAGGCGGGGGGATCTCTGCTGCTGCACTTTTCGACGGATTATGTGTATGACGGGACCAAGGGGGCACCCTATGATGAGGATGATCCGCCGAATCCGGTCAATGCCTACGGGCGCAGCAAACTGGAAGGCGAACGCAATATCGCCGCCAGCGGCTGCCGGCACCTGACATTCAGGACGAGCTGGCTGTATGCAGACCGCGGCGTGAATTTCCTGTTGACCATACTGCGTTTGGCGCAGCAGAAGCCCGAGCTTCATATCGTCGCAGATCAAATCGGCTCCCCCACCTGGGCACGCGAACTGGCAGGAGTCACCGCCCGCATCCTGCAGTCACAGCAGCTCAAGCCTGACGCGCTGGGCACCTACCATCTCTCGGCCGGCAGCCATGTATCCCGTTTCGAGTTTGCCCAGGCCATCGTCGCCACCGCCCGGATGGCTTGCGGAGCGGAACGAGGCTGGGCAAACATCAAGCCCACAACGACCGCCAACTACCCGAGACCGGCGGCGCGTCCGCTGAACGCGGCAACCTCGAAGGACAAAATCGGAAACAGGCTGGGGATAGCCATGCCGCACTGGGAAGAGCAGCTTAAAGCCTGCATGCGCTCAATGGGGGAGCAAGGGCTGTTGCAGCTCAAACAAGGCTGAAACCCGCCTCGCCGAACCTTGCTAGACCAGCGATTTCGCGGTTAAATCTAGTTTGTTCAACAGTTGAACAAACGCGGGCTCTCAATGCTTACCGAC
>JAJTHX010000225.1 GCA_021300125.1 Betaproteobacteria bacterium
ACAAGAAGCGCGACCTGTATTTCGACATCGCCAACGGCGCCGATGACCTCGCCGCCGCCAGCGACTACATCATGAAGACCCGCGGCACGAAGCAGTTCATGGTCTACGGCATCTCATCGGGCGCGCTGCGTGCCGCGATGTTCGCCGAGCGCCAACCCGCACGCGTGTCGCGTCTCGCGCTGGACGCCTTCGTCTGGACCGGCAAGGGCAGCCCGACGCTCGAAGAGCGTGCGAAGAAACTCGACCAGTGGAAGTCGATGAAGCGCCGCCCGATCGACCGCGCCTTTGTCCACTCCATTTTCAACCGTGACCATCCGGGCTGTGCCGAGGAAAAGGTGATCGAGGCATTTGCCGACGCCATTCTGGCGCTCGATGATTCGGTGCCCACCGGCACCTATCTCGACATGTGCGCCAACCTGCCCGTGGTCGACCCGGTGAAGATCAAGGCGGCCACCATCATCATGCGCGGCCAGTTCGACGGTATCGCCAGCATGGAAGACCTGATCGAGTTCTTCAACCGCCTGCCCAATCCGGACAAGCAGTTCGCGGTGATGGCCGGCATCTCGCATGCGAGCTTCCAGCAGATCAATTACCTCACGGTGTACCATATCCTGCACGCGTTCTTCACGCAGCCGGAACCGATTTACCGCGGCTGATATTGTCCGCGACTATCTAAAACAAACGAGGAGAAACCGATGAAACTGCTCAAGCAAGGATTGACCGCCGGCGCCGCGGCGCTGGCGCTGATCGCCGGCCCGGTGCTGGCCCAGGCATGGCCGGTGAAACCGGTGCGCATCATCGTCCCCTTCGGCGCCGGCGGCGGCACCGATATCCAGGGCCGTCTGCTTGCGCAGAAATTCCAGCAGAACATGGGCCAGAACTTCCTGGTCGAGAACCGGGCCGGCGCCTCCGGCCTGATCGGCGCCGAGTTCGTTGCACGGGCCCCGACCGACGGCTACAACATCCTCTTCACCACGGCTTCCCTCGCCGTCAATGTCGAACTGTTCGCGAAGCGCCTCAAATTCAATCCCCTTGCCGACCTTGAGCCGGTGAGCTGGGTGTCTTCGGTGCCGCTGGTGCTGGTGGTGCATCCCAGCGTGCCGGTGAAAACCCTCAAGGAATTCGTGGCCCTCGCCAAGCGCCCCAACTCCAACCTGATCGGCGCCCACAACGGCTCCGGCACCACCAGCCACCTGTCGATCGAGATGTTCAAGCTCTTCGGCGGCGCCAAGGTCACCCCGGTGCCGTACAAGGGTGGCGGCCCGGCGATGGTGGCGCAGATCAGCGGCGAGTCGGACTTTTCCTTCGCCACCGCGCTGGCCGCGCAACCCTTCATCAAGTCGGGCAAGGCCCGTGCCCTCGCGGTGACCACCGCCAAGCGCTCCTCGACCTTCCCGGATCTGCCAACCATGAACTCGATGTTTCCCGGCTTCGAGGCTGACAACTGGTATGCCATGTTCTTCCCGCGCGGCACCTCGAAGGATATCGTCGCACGCCTCAACAGCGAGATCCTGAAGGCGCTCAAGGCGCCCGAAGTGAACGACTTCATCCGCAAGGAGGGCGGTGAGCCGGTGGGCAGCACGCCCGAGGAACTCGCGGCCTACTTCAAGCGTGAGACCGAGAAATACGCCAAGGTGATCCGGGCTGCGAACGTGGTGGCCGACTGATCCCGCAGCGTCTCCGAGCAAGCCGAAACGCCCGCGCCCGTCGCGGGCGTTTTTTTGGGCATCACCGGCGCCGCGCAGCATGTGGAAGCACCGCCCGCCGCCACCGACCGCGCTGCTAGAATCGGCCGCTCATACCCCGGGGCCAAAATGATGACCGAACTCGATGCCGCGCAGATTTCCTGGCAGGACCAGTACAAGCTGATGGTGGGCACGGTGACGCCGCGGCCGATCGCGCTGGTCACCACCGTAGGCCGGGACGGCCCCAATGCAGCCCCGTTCAGCTTTTTCAATGCCGTGGGTTCCGACCCGGCGATGCTCATGTTCTCGGTCGGCGACCGCTCTGGCCGCGACAAGGACACCGTGCGCAACATCCGCGAGACGCCGGAGTTCGTGGTGCACATCGTCAGCGACGCGATCAAGGACCAGATGAACGTCTGCGCCGTGGATTACCCGTATGGCGTGGATGAGCTCAGGCGCGCCGGATTCACCACGCTGCCCTCGCGCAAGGTGCGTGTGCCACGCATCGCCGAGGCGCCGGTGGCGATGGAATGCCGGCTGATGCAGATCGTCGAAATGGGGCGCAAGCCCTATCACGTGGTGTTCGGCGAGGTGGTGTATTTCCATTACCACGACGGCATCGTCAACGAGCGTTTCCATGTCGATGTCGGCGCGATCAATCCCATCGGCCGCCTGGCCGGCAAGGGCGGCTACTGCCGCACCACCGACCGCTTCGAGTTGCCGCGCATCCCGCTGGATGCGGCGCCCGGCGGCGATTGAACAGCTACTGCCATGACCATAACAAGGACGGATTCCCTGAGGAGCCCCCCGTTTCCGAAAGGAGTCGCTGCATGAAGCCCTTGTGTTTTTCCGCCGTTCTCGTGCTGGGTCTGGCCGCCACAGTGCAGGCTGCCGCCCAGACCGCCTATCCGCAGCGCCCGATCCGCCTCGTCGTGCCGTATTCAGCCGGCGGCTCCACTGATACCGTGGCGCGCATCACCGGCGCGCGGCTGTCCGAGCGCCTCGGCCAGCAGGTGGTCATCGACAACCGCACCGGCGGCGGGACGCTGATCGGCACCGAGATCGTGCAGCGTGCCACTCCCGACGGCTACACCCTGCTGATGGCCACGCCGCCGCTGGCGGTGAATCCCGCGCTGTATCCGAAGGTGTCGTACGTGCTCGAGCGGGATTTTGCCGCGGTGGGCAACGTCGCCGGTTCGACCAACCTGCTGGCGGTGCATCCTTCGATGCCGGCGAACACGGTGGCGGAACTGGTGACGCTGCTCAAGGCCGCGCCCGGCAAATACACCTACGGCTCCAGCGGCATCGGTGGCGCGGGCCATCTTGCGATGGCGCTGTTCGAGAGCATGGCCGGTGTGCAGGCGATCCATGTGCCGTACAAGGGCGGCGCCCCGGCGGTGGCCGACCTCGTCGCCGGCCGGCTCAACCTGATGATGGCCAACCTGACCACCGCGCAGCCGCATATCCGCGCCGGCAAGCTGCGCGGCCTCGGTGTCGGCAAGGCGAAACGCTCGCCGCTGTTTCCGGAAATGCCGACCATCGCCGAAGCCGGCGTCAAGGGTTATGAGGCGAACAACTGGAACGGCGTCGTCGCGCCGGCCGGCACGCCGCGCGCGGCAATCGAGCGCCTGCACCAGGAGATTGTCGCCACGCTACAGGAGCCGGCCATCGCCGAGCGCATGATGAAGGCGGGCCTGGAGCCGGTGGGTGACACGCCGGCGGAGTTTGCGCAGTACCTCAAATCCGAGGCCGCGAAGTGGGGCAGGCTGGTCAAGTCGGCCGGCATCAAGCCCGAATGAAATTAGCAAATAAATCAAGGAGTTATGGAATGACCGCTGTCGACAACAAACGCCCGCAACCGGACAGGGTCATCACCGACCTGGCGAAGTATGCGCACGGCTACAAGCCGGCGAGCAAGCTCGCCTACGAAACGGCGCGGCTGACGCTGATCGACAGCCTGG
>JAJTHX010000286.1 GCA_021300125.1 Betaproteobacteria bacterium
CCGCCTGCAGTGACTGCTGGAGCTCGATCTCTGCGTAGTAATGAAGGCCGACCCAGAGGCTCAGGATCAGGAATGCGGCAATACCCACCACGGAGTATTCATGATGGTGGAACGCGACTGAGGTGTGGGCGGCGGCCTGTGCCGCAGCTTCCTGAGCAGCGAGAGCCTGGGTGCTCATGGGAGATCCTTCGGCTTCGGGTCTGAGGTGGAATCTCCGGACAGTCCCTGCTGCATCGCGTAGCGCGCGATTTCGACGTTGTTTGCAAGTCCCATTTTGCCGAGCACGCGGCTGCGGTAAACGCTGACCGTCTTGGGGCTGAGTGCCATGGATTCCGCGATTGCAGAAAGCCGCATGCCCGCGGCAATCATGCGGAAGACCTGGAATTCCCTGGCGGTGAGCTTTTCGTGGGGCTGCTCGGCGGTCTCGCCGGATACCGCCGCTGCCAGTGCTTCCGATACCTCGGCGCTGATGAACCGGCGGCCCGAAGCCACACGCCGCACGGCTTCTACCAGTTGTTCAGGGGCTGCAGCCTTGTTGAGATAGCCCGAAGCCCCCGCCCGCAGCGCACGCACGGCATAAAGGCTTTCGGGGTGGCTGCTCAGCACCAGGGCCGCCATGTGCGGCATTTCCCGGCGCAGCAGGGCGATGGACTCGATGCCGTCGCGGCCGGGCATCTCGATGTCGATCAACAGGACGTCGCAGGGCCGCGCCTGCAGCTGCTGGCGCAGGCTGCCATGATTCCTGGCATCCACCACGACCTCGATGTCCTCGGCCTGACCCAGCAGCAGGGCCAGTCCCCGGCGAACCAGGTCATGATCATCGCAGAGCGCAACACGGATCATCGAGCGGCTTTCCGTGAGGCGACGCCCATGCTGCCGCGTATAGCCAATTCCAGGCGCGAGGTTTCGTGCTCCAGTTCGGTTCGCAGTGCGGCGACCCCGGCGAGCTGGCCGCTGCGCGCCAGTGTCTCCATGCGCTCGGATGTTGCAGCCAGCGGCGCGGCCCCGATCATGCGGGCCGCGCCCTTGATTCGATGGGTGGTGCGTACGATCTGCTCGGTTTCATCCCGGGCAAGCGCAAGGTCGAGTGCGGCGAGATCGCTGGCGTGTTCGCTCAGGAACTGGCCGAGGATTTCATCGCGCAGCCCGGCGTTGCCCTGGACATAGGGTTCCAGTGCTTCCGGGTCCAGGGTGTTTCCGTTTTCGAGTCGGGTCGCTTGCCCGGCCTGGGCGTTGTGGGTGGCATCTGTCGCGACGTTGCCGCGCAGCCAGCGGGCGATTTTCTCGCCCAGGGATTGCAGCGTGATCGGTTTGGGCAGGTAGTCATTCATCCCTGCCTCGAAGCACAATGTCGCGTCGCTGCTCAGCGCATTGGCCGTGCAGGCGATGACCGGAATCGCGCGGGGGCTGCCTGCGGCAGCTTCGCGGGAGCGGATTTCCCGGGTCAGCTGATAACCATCCATGTTGGGCATGTGACAGTCGGTAAGCACCAGATCGTAGGGGCGTTCTTCAAGGCGGGCCAGTGCCTCAACACCATCGCCCGCCAGATCGCAGCGATAGCCGAGCAGCGAGACCTGGCGCTGCAGCAGGACGCGGTTGACCGGGTGGTCTTCTACCACCAGGATCAGCGGCTCCTTGGCGGCCTTTTCCCTGTACGGTACTGCGGCAACTGCTGCGTGGCGCTGCTCCATTTGCTGGCGGATGGCATCTGCGCCGGTGATGGCCAGACGCAAAATGCAGGTGACCTGGGTGCCCTCTCCGGGAATGCTGTGCAGTTCGGCAGAGCCGCCCATCATTTCCGCGAGCCGGCGGCAGATGGACAAACCCAGTCCGGTGCCGCCGAGGCGCCGCGCGGCTTCGGATTCGCCCTGAACGAAAGGTCGGAACAGGCGGGCCTGCTGCTCGGGTGCGATGCCCGGGCCAGTGTCCGATACCCGGATGCGGATCACATCGATTTCGGTGTTGCCGTTCACGCGTGTCAGTTCCATGATGACCGAGCCGCGTTCGGTGAACTTGATCGCGTTCGACAGCAGGTTGTTGATGATCTGGGTGATACGCAGGCCGTCGCCGACATGGGCGCGGGTGTCGAGCAAGGGATCGACGGTGCAGCGCAGTAACAGGCCTTTGCGTGCCGCCAGTTCCTGATGCACGGTCACAGCGCAGTCGGCGAGATAGCGCAGCGAAAGCGGTTCCGGTTCGATGCTGAGCTGACCGGCCTCTATCTTCGAAAAATCGAGGATGTCGTCGATCAGACGCAACAGCGAGGTCGCGGAACTTCTGGCCAGCGACAGCGACTCGCGCTGTTCAAGGTCGAGCCTTGTCAGCTCCAGCAGTTCGAGCATGCCCAGCACGCCGTTCATCGGTGTGCGGATTTCGTGGCTCATGGTCGCAAGGAATCCGCTCTTGGCACGGTTGGCCGCGTCGGCCGCCTCCTTGGCCACCTGCAGCTGCTGGGCGAGCAGCCGCAGTTCGGTCACGTCGGCGAGCGCGAACAGGATTTCCGAAGAGCCGGGAATAACCGGACGCGCCGCGGCCGAAACCCAGAGACGGCTGCCGTCGCCCCTGCAGAGTTCAAGCTCGCCGTTGAAGCCCTGTTCGCTGCGGAGCGCTGCCTCAATCTGTGACTTCGCCTGCCGCCAGCCGCCATCGTTGCAAAACAGGCTGGAAAGAGGCGGGGTGGCATTGGCATCCAGGCCGAACATCCGGATCATTGCCGCGTTGCAGCGGCCGATGGCCCAGTCGCTGACCACGGCGATTGCTGCCGGTGTGGTGTCCAGCAGGGCGTCGCTTTGCACCAGCGCAAGGCGCAGGGATTCTTCCACCGTTTTGCGCCGGGTGATGTCGAGGATGGTGCCGCTCATGCGCTGGGCTCGGCCCTGATCGTCTCGCACGGTAACCTGCCCGCGGGAGAGGACCCAGGCCCAGCTGCCGTCGGCGCGGCGCACGCGGTGTTCTGAAACGTAGTCGTCCTGCAGACCCTTGACGCATTCGCGGGCCTGCTCCAGTGTCAGCGCAAGGTCATCCGGATGCACGCGCGCCATCAGGGCCTGCAGCGTGATTCTGGTTTCCCCGTCGGGTTCACCGATCAGCTGCAGCCAGCGGTCGGAGAGATGCACGCTGCTGCTGGCAAGGTCGCAGTCCCAGAGTGCGAGGCCTGATCCGGCCAGTGCGAGTTCGAGCCTTTCCCGCGAGTGCTCCGAGGCCCGTTCCGCAGATTTTCGCGCGGAGATGTCGCGCGAGCTGCCGACGGTGCCGATCACGTGGCCGCTGTCGTCGAATGCGGGCGCCTTGACGATCTCCACCCAGTATTCCTCGTCATTGACGCGGATCATGGATTCGTAGCGAACGGGCTCCCGGGTCGCCATCACCTGCAGGTCTTCCTCGCGCAGCTGGTGCGCCTTTTCGGCGGGATAAATGTCGAAATCACTCAAGCCCACCGCTGCCTCGGGGGCGATGCGGTAGCGTTCGGCGAAGGCGCGGTTGACCATGGTCAGCCGGCTGTCGCAGTCCTTGATCCACATCACGTCCGGCAGGCTGTCGAGCAACGCACGCTGGGCGGCAGCCAGATGCTGGCCAGTCTGCTGGACGGCGGCAGGGGCGGCTGCCTTCGGCCGCGGGGTACGGGTCGGGCGCGCGGCCCGCGGGCTGGGTCGGGAGTGGACGGCCATATACCCCGAATTCTAATCTGCAGGCAAGCCCGGGGCATCTCTGAATATGCAGCCGATCTCCGCGGCAAATCCGTTTTGCCGGCCCGGCGGCGTGACTTAACGCACAGTATCCAAGGCCGGCGGGAGCGGCGGGGAGCTTCAGTCGCGCAGGGCGGCGGTCAGGTGCGGCGCGATCAGCGGCAGCAACTGGGCAAAGATTTTCGGATTGCCGGCGACGATGTTGCCCGAGTCCAGATAGCCCTCGTTGCCCTGCAGGTTGCCGACCAGGCCGCCCGCCTCGTTGATGAGCAGGCTGCCTGCGGCGATGTCCCATTTGCTCAGGCCCAGTTCCCAGAAGCCGTCGAGGCGGCCGGCCGCCACCCAGGCCAGGTCGAGTGCGGCGGAGCCGGGCCGGCGCAGGCCGGCGCTGTTGCGAATGATGTCGCGCATCATGCCGAGGTAAGACTCCAGGTGGTCAAGCTGGCGGTAGGGAAAACCGGTGCCGATGAGCGCGGTCTGGATGTGCGGCCGCTTGCTGACACGCAGCCGCGATTCGTTGAAGAAGGCGCCCCGACCCTTGGTTGCGGTGAACAGGTCATTGCGCACGGGGTCGTACACCACGGCCTGGGTAATCACGCCTTTATGTGCCAGCGCGATCGAGATTGCATACTGGGGAAAGCCGTGCAGGAAGTTGGTGGTGCCGTCGAGCGGATCGATGATCCACTGGAATTCCGAGCTGCCGGAGCTGCCGGACTCCTCTGCTAGAATCGCATGACCCGGGTAGGCCTCGCGCAACGTGCGGATGATGGCCTGTTCGGCCTCGCGATCCACCTCCGAAACGAAATCCTTCGCCGCCTTTTCCTTGACCGCAATGACATCCAGGTTGCGGCTGGCCCGGTTGATGATGCCGCCGGCGCGGCGCGCGGCCTTGACCGCGATGTTGAGCATGGGATGCATGATGGCTGCTGGTGGTGTTCGTGTTCGGCGGATTGGAAAAGAGCGGTAAAACCGCGCCGCTGCAGGCGGCGCTGACTGGGACCTATTGTACGTGAACCTGCCCGATCCGCTCAAAAACATCCGCATCGTGATGTGCACGACCGCGCATCCGGGCAACATCGGATCGGCGGCGCGTGCCATGCGCACCATGGGCATCACCGACCTCGCGCTGGTCAATCCGAAGCGTTATCCCCATCCCGAGTCGCAGTGGTTTGCCGCGGGCGCGATGGATGTGCTCGATGCGGCGCGTGTCTGCTGCTCGCTCGACGAGGCGCTTGCGGGAGTGTCTTTTGCCGTGGCCTGCACCGCGCGCCGGCGCGACATCGCAACGCCGATGGTGGATGCGCGCGCGGCTGCGCTGGAAGGCGCGGGGCTTGCGCGGGTGCAGAAGGTGGCATTCGTCTTTGGCAACGAGACCTACGGCCTTACCAACGAGGAAGTCAGCCGTTGCAATCTGCTGGCGAGCATCCCGGTGGATCCTGAATTCTTTTCGCTCAACGTCGCCGCCGCGGTGCAGGTGTTCTGCTATGAGCTGCGTATGGCCTGTGGCGGCGCCTTGCCGGCGGAGCGCCCGCCGCAACTGGCTGCATTGTCCGAAGTCGAGGCCTTCTACGGCCATCTTGAAAGCACGCTGGTGGAAACCGGTTTCCACGACCCGCGCCAGCCGCGCAAGCTGATGCAGCGGCTGCGCCGGCTGTTCGGCCGGGTCCGGCTGCACACCGAGGAGGTCAACATCCTGCGTGGCATCCTCAGCAGCCTGGTCCGCCCGAAGTCCCGAACTCGCGGCACTGAATCCTAGTCTTTCAGTAATCCATTGTTTTTAATGAACTTTAGTTTCATTTTCTAAAGTTGATTAAAATGCTGGGTCTTGCAGCTTCGTGGCTGCGCCATCAGCTGCCCATCCCCCATGCTTGAACGAATTCGCGAAGAAATTGCTGTCATCTTCGAGCGCGATCCCGCCGCGCGCAGCCGCTGGGAGGTGGTGACCTGCTACCCTGGTTTCCATGCGCTGCTCGCGCACCGTCTGTCGCATGCCCTGTGGAACGGTAACCTGAAATGGCTGGCGCGCTGGCTGGCTCACGGCGCACGCTGGCTGACCGGCATCGAAATCCATCCCGGCGC
>JAJTHX010000208.1 GCA_021300125.1 Betaproteobacteria bacterium
GCATTGTGCCCGGAGTTTCCACTTATAGCGTTGTTCAGATTTGCGGGACCACTTCTTAACAACTGATGACCACCGACATTCGCTAGACGAACAAAATTTGCCAAATTACTTTCCAAGACTTGATAAGAATCTTGAAGAGGAATTAGCACATTTGTATCTAGAAGAAATCTAAGTCTCTGCGGCATCCTATCAATCAGCTTGATTGAGATAGTCGATAAAAATGAGTATACACAACGAGTTAACGCTAAAGGACCATAGAATATCCAATCCCACCGAGCAGCCAACAAGCGCTCTGCGACCAACGCATAACAATCCGAAAGGCCAGAAAGCATAGGATGCTGGAAGCGAAGCGCATTGCATCAATCTCCATCGCTATCAATGCTGACTGACCGGTGGGTTACGCCGCTACCCGCCCCCCCCTCTAGCGTCGCACTCCCCACATTGCCTCAAACTACCCCCGCCCTCCCCGCCGCCATCGCCTGGATGACCGGCGCACTGGTGCTGTTCACCGGCATGGCCATCGGCGCGCGTGAACTCTCGGCCGACCTCAGCACCATCCAACTGCTGGCGATCCGCAGCCTGATCGGCCTTGTCATCATTTGCGTGCTGCTGACCCGCAGCGGCTGGTCGCAGGTGGTGACCCCGCACCTCGGGCTGCACGCGCTGCGCAACCTGGCGCAGTTCGGCGGGCAGTTCAGCTGGTTTTACGCGATTGCGGCGATTCCGCTGGCGACCGTATTCGCGATCGAGTTCACGGTGCCGATCTGGACGGCGATCTGCGCGGCCTTCCTGCTCGGCGAGCGCATCACCGCACGTCGGGTGTTCGCCATCGCCTGCGGGCTCGCCGGGGTGCTGGTGATCCTGCGCCCCGGCGAGGGCCTGATCCACCACGCGGCGCTGGTGATGCTGGCGGGCGCGATGTCCTTCGGCATGGCCTTCACGCTGACCAAGAAACTGGCCACCCGCGATTCGATGCTGTGCATCCTGTTCTGGATGTCGGCGATGCAGCTGCCGGCGAGCCTGATCCCCGCGCTGTGGCAGTGGACGCCGCTGGAACTGAAACACCTGCCCTGGCTGCTGCTGATCGGCTTTGCGGGGCTTGCCGCGCACAGCTGCATGGTGCGCGCGTTGTCACTGGCCGACGCCACCATCGTGGTCACGCTGGATTTCCTGCGCCTGCCGCTGATCACGCTGATCGGCTGGTGGGCCTACCAGGAGCCGGCGGACTGGTACCTCGCCGCGGGTGCCGCGCTGATCCTCGCGGCAAACCTGGTCAACGTGTTCGAGAAGGCGCCGCCAAAGGCCTGCCCCCCTGCAGCGCGGGCGTGACGCCTGCTGGAAAGCCATGCGATTCATCGCCGGCGCCGACCTATAATTCAACCTGTATTCCACCTGCTACCCCGATGTGGCCGCAACGGCGGCCTGGAGTCCGACATGCAAACCAAAATCCCCTGCGTGATCATGCGCGGCGGCACCTCGCGCGGTCCGTTCCTGCTGATGGATGACCTGCCCGCCGACCCCGCCACCCGCGATGAAGTGCTGCTGGCCATCATGGGTTCGCCGCATGAAATCCAGGTGGACGGCATCGGCGGCTCGCACTCGGTGACGAGCAAGGTGGCGATGATCGGCAAATCGAAGCGCCCCGACGCCGACATCGACTACTTTTTTGCGCAGGTGCAGATCCACGAGAAGTTCGTGGACACCAAGCCGACCTGCGGCAACATGCTGGTCGCCGTCGGCCCCTTCGCCATCGATGCCGGGCTGGTGCCGGCGCAGGACGGCGAAACCCGGGTGCGCATCCACAGCGTCAACACCGGCGCGCTGGTCGAGGCCATCGTGCAGACGCCCGGCCGCCGCGTCGAATACGAAGGCGAGGCCTCAATTGACGGCGTGCCCGGTACGGCAGCCCCGGTGGGCATCAATTTCAGCGAGGCCATCGGCGCGGTCACCGGCAAGCTGCTGCCCACGGGCCAGCCGCTGGATGTGATCGACTGCGTGGAAGTGAGCTGCGTGGATATCGCGATGCCGATCGTGATGATGCGCGCTGCCGACATGGGCAAGACCGGTTATGAAACCGCCGTCGAACTCGACAGCGACCGCGCGCTGATGGACCGCATGGAGGCCATCCGCCGCAAGGCCGGCGTGCTGATGGGCATGGGCGATGTATCGAAAAACGTGGTGCCCAAAATCGCCCTGCTTGCACCGCCGCGCCAGGGCGGCACCGTCAGCTCGCGCTATTTCGTGCCCGAGACCTGCCACAAGTCGCATCCGGTCACCGGCACGGTGTGCATCAGCGCCGCCTGCGCGATCCCCGGCACGCTCGCCGCGCATATTGCGCCGCTGAAGCCCGCGCCGCAGGGCATGGTGAAGATCGAGCATCCGTCGGGGATGATCCTGATTGACCTCGATGCGGATTTCACCAACGGCCGGCAGGAACTGCGCCGCGCCGCGCTGGTGCGCACCGCGCGCCGCATTTTCGAGGGCCAGGTGATGGTGCCGTCGAAGGTGTGGGCCGGTAAATCCGCGGCCGCGAAGCGGGCCGCCTGAACAGGCCCGTGATGGCGGCCGCCCCCTCAGTCGCCATCATCGGCGGCGGTTATGCCGGCATGGCCGCGGCGGTGGAACTCGCCGCGCGCAACGTGCCGGTCACGGTGTTTGAGGCCGCGCCGGCGCTGGGCGGACGGGCGCGCCGCGTCACCGTTCACGACACCGCGCTCGATAACGGGCTGCACATCCTGATCGGCGCCTATCGCGAAACGCTGCGCCTGATTGCCAAGGTGGCGCCGCCGCGCACCCGCCCCGACGACCTGCTGTTGCGTCTGCCGCTCGACCTGCAGGTGCAGGGCAAGCTGCGCCTGCGCGCGCCGAAGCTGCCCGCGCCGCTGCACCTGGCCTGGGCGCTGCTCACCGCGCAGGGCCTTTCCGGCGTCGACAAACGCGCGCTCGCCGCCTTCATGCGCGTCATGAAAGCCCGCCGGTGGCGGCTGCGCAACGACTGCACGGTCACGGCCCTGCTCGACGCCTATCAGCAACCCATTGTTTTAAAAGAATATTTTTATAATCCCCTGTGTGTGGCGGCGCTCAACACGCCGGCCGACCGCGCTTCGGCGCGGGTCTTCCTGCATGTGCTGCGCGACAGTCTCGGCGGCGCGCGCGCCGACAGCGACCTGCTCTTTGCGCGCTGCGACCTGACCGCGCTGTTTCCGAAGCCGGCGGCGGAATTCGTGCGCGCCCGCGGCGGCCAGGTCGAGGCCGGCGCCACGGTGGACAGCGTGGTGCGCGAACACCACCAGTTCACGCTGCATGTGCAGGGCAGCAAGCGTAGTTTTGACCAGGTGATCTGCGCGGTGGCGCCACACCGCGCAGCGCCGCTGCTGGCCGGCATCGGCGAACTGCTGCCGGTGCTGCGGCAGGTGGAGGCGTTGCGTTACGAGCCCATCCATTCGGTGTGGCTTCAATTCGAGGGGCCGGTGAAACTGCCGGCGCCGATGATCGGGCTCACCGGCAGTCCCGCGCAGTGGCTGTTCGACCGCGAGGCGATCTGCAGCCAGCGCGGCCTGATCGGCGCGGTGATCAGCGCCTCCGAGGACCAGATCGGTGAAGCGCAGGATGCGCTGGCGCAGCGCGTGGTGGCGGACATCGCCGCACACTTCGGTCCGATGCCGCCGCTGCAATGGCATCGCGTGATCGCCGAGAAGCGCGCCACCTTCAGCTGTACGCCCGAGCTCGCGCGACCCGCGGCGCGCACGCCCTGCCCCGGCTTCGTGCTCGCCGGGGATTATGTCGCCTCGGATTACCCCGCCACCATCGAGGGCGCGGTACGCAGCGGTGTCGCGGCGGCGCGGCTGCTCTGAAACAGGGCTGCGTTCACATCGCGGCCACGGCGGGGCGCGCACCCCCCGGCGTATAATCAACGCAAATTTTTCCACCTGGAGTGAACAATGGCCGAACGTGAAGCCATGGAGTATGACGTCGTCATCGTCGGCGCCGGTCCCGCCGGCCTCGGTGCGGCAATTCGCCTGAAACAGATGGCCGCGGCGCAGGGCCGCGAGGTCAATGTCTGCGTGCTCGAAAAAGGCTCGGAGGTCGGCGCGCACATCCTCTCCGGCGCGGTAATGGACCCGATCGCGCTGAATGAACTGATCCCGGACTGGAAGCAACAGGGCGCGCCGCTGAACGTGCCGGTAAGCGAGGACCGCTTCATGTTCCTTGGCGAAAAAGGCGCGTTGAAGATACCCAACGTCCTGCTGCCGGGCTGCTTCCAGAACCACGGCAATTACGTGATCAGCCTTGCCAATGTGGTGCGCTGGCTCGGCCAGCAGGCCGAGGCGCTGGGCGTGGAGATTTTCCCCGGCTTCGCTGCGGCCGAAGTGCTGTTCCACGAAGACGGCCGCGTCAGGGGTGTGGCCACCGGTGACATGGGCATCGGCAAGGACGGCCAGCCCACCGAGGCGCATCAGCCCGGCATGGAGCTGCACGCGAAATACACCTTCTTCGCCGAGGGCTGCCGCGGCCATCTCGGTAAACAGTTGCAGGAGCACTTCAAGCTTCGCGACGGCGTGGATCCGCAGACCTACGGCATCGGGCTGAAAGAACTGTGGGAAATCCCGGCCGAGAAGCACCAGCCCGGCCTGGTCATCCACACCGCGGGCTGGCCCCTGTCTAGCGACACCTACGGCGGCTCCTTCCTGTACCACCTCGACAACAACCAGATCGCCATCGGCTTCGTGGTCGGCCTTGCCTACCAGAATCCGTACTTGAGTCCCTACGAGGAATTCCAGCGCTACAAGACGCATCCGGAAATCCGCAAGTTCCTCGAGGGCGGCAAGCGCATCGCCTACGGCGCGCGCGCCATTTCCGCCGGCGGCCTGCAGTCGCTGCCCAGGCTGGTGTTTCCCGGCGGCTGCCTGATCGGCGACGATGCGGGTTTTCTCAATGCCTCGCGCATCAAGGGCAGCCACGCCGCGATCAAGTCGGGCATGCTCGCCGCGGAAGCGGCATACGCTGCACTCGCCGACGAAACGCCGGCAGCCGAACTCCCCGCCTACCCCGAGGCCTTCAAGTCGAGCTGGCTGCACAATGAGTTGCACCGCGCGCGCAACTTCAAGCCGTGGATGAGCAAGGGCCTCTACCTCGGCACGCTGATGGTCGGCATCGACCAGGTGCTGCTCAAGGGCAAGGCGCCGTGGACGCTGCGGCACAGCCACGCCGACCACGAATGCCTGCGGCCCAAAACCGAATTCCAGCCGATCCAGTATCCCAAGCCCGACGGCGTGCTGACCTTCGACCGCCTGTCCTCGGTGTTCATCTCCAATACCAACCACAACGAGGACCAGCCGGCGCACCTGACGCTGAAGGATGCGTCGGTGCCGATCAATGTCAACCTCGCGCTCTACGATGCACCCGAGCAGCGCTACTGCCCGGCCGGCGTTTACGAGATCGTGCGCGACGATGACGGCGGCAACCCGCGCCTGCAGATCAACGCGCAGAACTGTGTGCACTGCAAGACCTGCGACATCAAGGACCCGACCCAGAACATCGTCTGGGTCACGCCGGAGGGCGGCGGCGGGCCGAATTACCCGAACATGTAACAAGGGCCGGGCTCAAGCCCGGCCGCCGGCGTGCCGTTAATGCGGATGCACAATTCCGTGAATCCGCGATGAACGCTCCCGACCCCCGTTTTCCAGTCCGCGCCGACGGCAACGCGCTGTACCTGCGCACCATCACCGAAGATGTGCTGGGCTGGGACAACCCGGAAGCACGCCTGCGCAAGGCCCTCAGCCACGACCATTTCCTGCTCTATGCCCAGCGCATCGCCGGCATCAAACCCCGGCTGGCCGACGAGGTCGCACTGGAGCTGCTGCTGCGGCTGAAGGAGGAGGAGGACAACCTGCTGCCTCCGGGCGGGTTCTTCCCGGTGGCTGAAGCGCTGGGTATGCTCGGCGAGATCGACAACTGGGTGGTGCGCAAGACCGTCGCCTGGTGCGCCGCCGGCAGCGATGACAAC
>JAJTHX010000386.1 GCA_021300125.1 Betaproteobacteria bacterium
CGCCGGGCGCTATGCCGGACGCGCCGCGCTGCGCACCTGGCTGACCGGCATCCTCAAGCACAAAATCATCGACCAGCTGCGCCGCAACAGCCGCGAACAAGCGCTCGCCGCGGACGAGGACAGCGAGAACGAAGCGGTCGAGGCGCAGTTTGTAGCCGATGGCCACTGGCGCGATCCCCCACGCGACTGGGGCGATCCCGCGGCCAGCCTCGAAAGCCGGCGCTTCTGGCGGGCTTTCGAACTGTGCCTGCAGCGCCTGCCGGCGCGCACCGCCGCCGCATTCAAGATGCGCGAGGTGATGGAACTCCCGACCGAGGACATCTGTAAGGCCCTGGACATCAGCGCGACGAACTGCTGGGTGATGCTGCACCGGGCGCGGCTGACGCTGCGCGAGTGCCTGCGCCTGACCTGGTTCGAGAACGCGCCCTGACGGGCACCCATTTGCTTTGATGATTCCTTCCTGCAAAAAAGCCGCCGAGCTGCTGTCCGCACAGCAGGACCGGCCGCTCGGCCCGATCGAGCGCCTCGGCCTTGCCGCGCATCTGGCCATCTGCAGGCGCTGCCGCATCGCGGTGCGCCAGTTCGAATTCCTGCGTCTCGCGGCTCGCCGCTGGCGTGATCTCGAATAGCCGGCGGCACCGCCGCGCTGGTTATAATCGCGGCTTTTCTCCGCCCATGAACCGCCTCATACCAGCTCTCCGCGCCCTGCTCTTCGCCGCCGCCGCCATCGTCAGCCTCGGCGCCGCCGCGCAGATCCCGATGCCCTCGCCGCCTGCCGTCGAGGCGCGCGCCTGGCTGCTGCTCGACGTCAACAGCGGGCAGGTGCTGGCGAGCCGCAACGCCAATGACCGTTTCGAGCCGGCATCGCTGACCAAGCTGATGACCGCCTATCTCGCCTTCGGCGCGCTGAAACAGAAATCGCTCAAGCCCGAGCAGGTGGTGCCGGTATCCGTGCGCGCCTGGAAAGCCGAGGGTTCGCGCATGTTCATCGAGCCCAAGCGGCCGGTGACCGTGGACGAACTGCTGCGCGGCATGATCATCCAGTCCGGCAACGACGCCAGTGTCGCGCTGGCCGAGGCCATCGGCGGCAGCGAGGAAGTCTTCGCGCAGATGATGAACCGCGAGGCCAGGCGCCTGGGCATGGCCAACACCAACTTCACCAATGCCACCGGCCTCACCAGCCCGCAGCTGTACTCGACCGCACAGGACCTGTCGCTGCTGGCGGTGGCGCTGATCCGCGATTACCCCGAGCACTACGCGCTGTATTCGCAGCGGGATTACCGCTACAACAACATCACCCAGGCCAACCGCAACCGGCTGCTCTGGCTCGACCCCACGGTCGACGGCGTGAAAACCGGCTTCACCGAGAATGCCGGCTACTGCCTGATCACCTCGGCACGGCGCGGCGAGCGCCGGCTGGTGTCGGTGGTGCTGGGCACGGCCTCCGAATCGGCGCGCGCCACCGAAAGCCAGAAGCTGCTCAACTGGGGCTTCCAGTTCTACGACAGCGTCAAGCTCTATACGCGCAACCAGACGGTGACGCAGCTGCGCGTATGGAAGGGCGCCTCCGACATGGTCAAGGCCGGCTTCACCGCCGACCTCTTCGTCGCGCTGCCCAAGGGCCAGGGCGATCGCGTCAAGGCCACGGTGGAAAGCCAGCAGCCGCTGGTCGCGCCGATCACGCCCGGGCAGCGCGTGGCCACGCTGAGGCTCGAAGTGGACGGCAAGCCGTACCGCGAGCTGCCGGTGGTGGCGCTCGATCCGGTGCCGGTCGCCGGCGTTTTCGGCCGCGCCTGGGATTCGCTGCGCCTGATGTTCAAGTAAACCCGAAGATCCGATCGTTCTACACCCCCGGCACCCGAGACAGGAGCAAGCCATGGCCGACATCGTCCATCTCAACGGCAAGTTGATGCCCATCGAGGAAGCCTACGTGCCGGTACTCGACCGCGGCTTCATCTTCGGTGACGGGGTTTACGAAGTGATCCCGGTCTACGGCAAGCGTCCCTTCCGCATGGCCGAACACCTGCGCCGGCTGCAGTGCAGTCTCGACAAGACCGGCATCCGCAATCCGCACAGCGACAGCGAGTGGATACGGCTGGTCGGCGAGATCATCGAGCGCAACGGCGGCAGCGACCAGTCGGTTTACCTGCAGGTCACCCGCGGCGTGGCCAAACGCGACCATGCCTTCCCCAAGGACATCCGCCCCACCGTGTTCCTGATGAGCAATCCCCTGGTCACGCCCTCGCCGGCCGCGATTGAAGCCGGCGTGGCCTGTGTCAGCGCCGAGGACTATCGCTGGCTCAACTGCGACATCAAGTCGGTGTCGCTGCTCGGCAACTGCATGCTGCGCCAGCGCTCGGCCGAAGCGGGTGCGACCGAAACCATCCTGTTCCGCGACGGCAAACTCACCGAGGCCTCGTCGAGCAACGTCTTCGTGGTCAAGGACGGCGTGCTGTACTGCCCGCCCAAGGACCATCTCATCCTGCCCGGCATCACCTACGATGTGGTCATCGAAATCGCGCGCAGCCGTGAATTCCAGCTCGAGGTCAGGCCGGTGAGCGAGGCCGAGGTGCGCAATGCCGACGAGATCTGGGTGACCTCCTCGACCAAGGAGGTGCTGGCGGTGACAACGCTCGACGGCAAGCCGGTCGGTGACGGCCACCCCGGCCCGCTGTTCCGCCGCATGCACGCGCTGTACCAGGAATTCAAGCGCGAGCAGATGCGGCCCGCGGCATGAGTGGCGGGGCCGGCGGTGACGATCAGCCCTCGCTGATCGAATACCCCAGCGATTTCCCGCTCAAGATAATGGGACATACCCGGCCGGGTTTCGCCCAGGCCATCGTCGCCGTGGTCAAGAAGCATGCGCCCGATTTCGACGAGGCCACGCTGACCATGCGCGCCAGCAAACAGGGCAAGTACCTGAGCCTGACCTGCGTGATCCGCGCCACCTCCCGCCAGCAGCTCGATGCGCTGTACCTGGAACTGAGCGATCACCCGATGGTGGTCATGGCGCTGTAGCGGGGGCGAGGCGCGCAATCTGGCGGTCGTGGGCCCGCGCCAGCAGCAGCTGGGCGAACAGCGCACCGCAGAGGGCGAGGAACATGTCCCACTGGGTATCCCAGACATCGCCCTGGGTGGCGAGAAACTCGTCAGCCTGGGCGCCAATGAGCAACGCCGCCCACCACTCGATCAGCTCGTAGAACGCGCTCACCGCGAGGCTGATGCAGAGCACCAGGAAAAACAGGATCCTGCGTCCGCGGATGGCGAACACGCGCAGCAGCAGCTCGCGAGCGACCAGGGCGGGTACGAAACCCTGCGCGAAATGCCCGATGCGGTCGTAGGGATTGCGGGCCCCGCCAAAGATGTCCTGGAGCCAGAATCCGAACGGGGTACGCGCGTAGGTATGGGCGCCGCCGTAGATCAGGATCAGCCCGTGCAGGGCGATCAGGGTGTATGCCAGCGACGTCAGCGGCAGGCGGCGGCGGGTGGCCACCAGCAGCGGCGCCACCACCAGAACCGGCAGCACCTCCATGAACCAGGTCAGGCGATCATGGGGTGCGATGCCGGAGGCCACGAGGGCGAGCAGCCACAATGCGCAGACCACGGGCACCGCGGGCGTCTGCCGCGCCGCGGCCATGGCATTCACTTCAGCGCCCTGCGCTGGCGCAGCAGGCGCAGCTCATCCGCGTATTGCTTGTGGAAATCCGAACCGGGCCCCGAGAGGTAGCCGCGGAAATCGGCGCAGACCTTGGCGGCGGCTTCCGGCGGCTCGCCCAGCAGGTCGTCGCGCACTGACATGCGGTAGTCCAGAATGGCGCCCTCGTGCCTGCCGATGTTGCGCAGGTAGTCCCTTTCGTCGCTGGAGGCACCGCGGATCATCTGCGTCAATCGCAGCTCCAGTTCGGACAGTAGCAGCTTGTGCCGCGCCTGCCAGCCAATGAAGGCCTTTTCGGTGGCCTTGGCCTGTGCAGGCTGGATGCGGTCGCAAGCCTCGCGGATACCCAGCACGCGCTGGTGGGCCAGGTAAATGGTGCTCAGCGCCTGGCCATAGCCGCCCTCGCCGCCGGCTGCGGCCGGATTTTGTGCGGCAGACACCGTGGCCGCGCAGATCATCCATATGCACACCGCGGCAACTCGGCAATATCCTGCTGCAGGCACTGATTGCTCCCGGGCGTCCTATAATCTCGCTCTATTATCCCATCAATGCCGGGGTTGAAGCCTTCCCCCGCCACTCCGTGTCCAACCTGTCCGCCCTTTCCGTTGCAGCCCTCGCGCAAGCGCCCCTGGTGCGCCGGCCGGGCCTCGTGCCCTACGGCCCGACCCTGCAGCAGATGCGGGACTTCACCACGCGCCGCGACGCGTCCACCCGCGACGAGCTGTGGCTGCTTGAGCATCCGCCCGTCTATACCGTGGGCATTGCCGGACGCGACGAACATCTGCCGCGTATCGACAACGGCATCCCGGTCGAGCGCATCGACCGCGGCGGCCAGATCACCTACCACGGCCCCGGCCAGCTGGTCCTCTATCTGCTGCTCGACCTGCGCCGGCGCGGGCTTTCAGTGCGCCCGCTGGTGCGACGCATGGAGCAGGCGGTGGTGCAACTGCTCGCGCACCACGGCATCGAGGCCCATGGCCGTGCCGAAGCACCCGGGGTCTATGTCGGCGCCGCAAAAATCGCGGCGCTGGGACTGCGCGTGCGCAACGGCTGCTGCTACCACGGCCTTGCGCTCAATGTCGACGTGGACCTCGCACCCTTCCGCGCGATCAACCCCTGCGGCTATCCGGGAATGGCGGTGACCCGCCTGCGCGACCTCGGCGTCGAAGACAGCCGGGAACAAATCGGCGAAAGCCTGATCCACTGCATGATGGAAAGCCTGACATGACCACAGCCGGCGAAAAACAGAAGGGCCGCGCCAAAACGGCGCGCATCCCGATCAAGGTTGTCCCCGCGGAAACCCTGAGAAAGCCGGACTGGATCCGGGTGCGCCTCGGCAACAGCCCGCGATTCCAGGAAATCAAGGACATCCTGCGCGCGCAAAAACTGCATACGGTGTGCGAGGAGGCCAGCTGCCCCAATATCGGCGAATGTTTCGGCAAGGGCACCGCGACCTTCATGATCCTCGGCGACCTGTGCACGCGGCGCTGCCCGTTCTGCGACGTCGCCCACGGCCGGCCCAAACCGCCCGATGCCGACGAGCCGCGCCACCTCGCCGAGACCATCGCCGCGCTGAAACTCAAGTATGTGGTGATCACCAGCGTCGATCGCGATGACCTGCGCGACGGCGGAGCGCAGCACTTCAAGGACTGCATCCGCGCCGTGCGCGAGATGTCGCCGCAGACCCGCATCGAGATCCTGGTGCCGGATTTCCGCGGCCGCCTCGACATCGCACTCGACATCCTTTCGGCAGGTCCGCCCGACGTGATGAACCACAACCTCGAAACCGTGCCGCGGCTCTACAAGCAGGCCCGTCCGGGTTCGGATTACATGCACTCGCTGAAACTGCTCAAGGACTTCAAGGCGCGCTTTCCGCAGGTGCCGACCAAATCCGGGCTGATGGTCGGGCTGGGCGAGACAGACGAGGAAATCCTGCAGGTGATGCGCGACCTGCGCGCCCACGACGTCGACATGCTGACCATCGGCCAGTACCTGCAGCCCTCCACGCACCACCTGCCGGTGCTGCGCTATGTTGAACCGGGGATCTTCGAGATGTATGCGGCGGAGGCCGAAAAAATGGGTTTCCAGCACGCCGCCTGCGGCCCGCTCGTGCGCTCGTCATACCACGCAGACCAGCAGGCGCACGAGGCCGGCGTGGTCTGAAGCCGCCTCGATCGCCCGACCCTGCGGGATGCAGGGGTTCCGGCGGCAAACGGCTTGCGCAGCCCGTTCTCCCGGTGCCGGCTGTTTACCGGCGGCCGCGCGCCTCAGCTCTCGCCCAGTTTCTGTTCGATCAGGGCATGCAGTTTGGCGAAATCCGGTTCGCCGAGGATGCGCGTCACCAGTCGCCCGCGCTTGTCGATGACGAAGGTGGTGGGCGTGACCTTCACGTCGCCGAAGGCGCGCGCGAGCTCCCCCATCGGATCGAGGGATACCTTGAACGGCAGCGCATTTTTCTCGGCAAAATTGATGACGAAGTTGGGCGGATCGTGGCGCATCGCCACTGCCACGGCCTCGAAGCCGCGGTCGCGGTACTTGCGGTGGGTCGCGGCGATGTCGGGCATCTCCTTGACGCAGGTCACGCAGTCCGTGGCCCAGAAATTGACCAGGACCACCCTGCCGCGCAAATCGGCACTGCTGATTTTCTCGCCCTGCAGGGTGACGAAGGTGACCTCCGGTGCGGCGGGCCGCGCCATCCATGCCGCGAGGCCGGCAAATGACAGCGCGGCGGCCACCACCACGGCTACAATCAGGTTCCGGGACTGACTCATCGGGAGGAATAGGGCATCATCGAATCACTGGCTGCGCGTATTTTCGGGGTTCTGCCGGCGTTTGTCATGGCGGCGGCGCACAGCCTGCCGGCTGCGGCAGCCCTCGCCGACATTTCCAATGCTGATGCTGCCGGCGGTTTGAGGCAGGCCCTGAGCGATGGTTCCGCCGCGGCGGTGAAAATCCTGAGTGCCGAGAACGGCTATTTCGCCAACCCCAAGGCCAAGATTCCGCTGCCGCCGAGGCTGCGGCACCGGAAGCCCGGCAGCTGCTGGTGGGAGCCGTCAAAAAAATGTCGGTCCAGCACCCCAAGGCGACACCCACCGGCGGCGATACCGCAGCCACCGACTATTTCCGCCGCACCACTCGGGCCCAGCGCACCCAGCGCTTCCTGCCCATCGTCAAAAAAGCCACCGACCGCGTCGGTCTTGCCCAGCAATACGGCAGCCTCTCCAGCCGAGGCGCCTCGCTCGGCCCGGTCAAAGCCGAAGGCGCCTCGATCGAAACCTGTGTCACGCGCAAGGCGCTCGACGGCCTCTGTCTGATGATCGCCGAGCAGGAAAAGAAAATCACCGACCTCGAACGCAAGGTGGCCGAAGGCCCGAAGCCGAAAGTGGTGGTGCGCGTGAACCTCCCGCCGTTCAAGGTGGGCGGGCGTCTGGTGCGCGAGGGCC
>JAJTHX010000287.1 GCA_021300125.1 Betaproteobacteria bacterium
CACCACGTATGGCGAGTCGGTGAGCTCGACGCCGATGTGGGCAATGTGCGAGCCCAGCGGCCCCATGCTGAACGGGATCACATACATGGTGCGGCCGCGCATGCAGCCGTCGTAGAGCTTGCGCATGGTCGCCTTCATCTCTTCGGGCGCCACCCAGTTGTTGTTGGGACCGGCATCCTCGCGGTTGGGGCTGCAGACAAAGGTACGGTCTTCCATCCGCGCCACATCATCGGGGTCGGAACGGGCGAGGAAGCAGCCGGGCCGTTTTTCCTGGTTGAGCCGGATCAGGGTGCCGGCGGACACCATCTCCGCGCACAGGCGGTCATATTCCTGCTGCGAACCGTCACACCAGACGATGCGCTCGGGCCGGGTCAGTTGGGCTACCTCGGCCACCCAGGCCTTAAGGCGGGCATGGGTGACATATGAGGGTGCGTCCAGTGCGGACGCGAATTGCGCCGTGGGCGCGGGCTGATTCATCTGAAGCTCCTCAAGACGAAATGCGGAAAGCTTTGATTTTTATGGAGAATCCGGAAATGGCCTGAGCGGTACTCCGGCATTCCCGGAAAAGGGCCGGATTTTACCCGAATTGCTCAGGCGGCGGCGGCTGCCGGGCGTTGACGCAGAACCAATATGGCCGCCCCGGTGAGCACCAGGAACGGAATCGCGCCGTAGTTCATCAGCTCCCAGCCGCGGGCATTGAACAGCCAGCCCGAGGACGCCGAACTGACCGCCATGGTGATGAAGATGGCCATGTCGTTGGCCCCCTGCACCTTGGCCTTTTCTGCCGGCGTATGCACTTCGGTCAGCAGCGTAGTACCGCCGATGTACATGAAGTTCCATCCGACTCCCACCAGCATCAGAGCGACCCAGAAATGCATCACTTCGACCCCGGACAGGGCGATCGCCACGCAGGCCAGGCTGAGCAGCACCCCGATGAACATCACCCGGCGAACGCCAAAGCGCTTGATCAGCGAGCCGGTAACAAAAGAAGGCGCGAACATCGCGATCACATGCCACTGGATGACGAAGGCCGCTTCGCTGAAGGGATGCGCGCAGGACTTCATCGCCAGCGGGGTCGCGGTCATCAGCAGGTTCATCACGCCGTAGCCGACCATGCCGGAAAGCACCGCAACGATGAAGGCCGGCTGGCGCGCGATAACGGACAGCGGCCGACCCTGCGAGGCCTGGGTTTCTGCGGCCGGTGTCGGTATCCGCATCATCCGCTGCAGCGCCAGCGCCACCAGACAAAAACCGGTCAGCACCAGATAGCTGCCGAGGAATTCCGCTGGCAGCAGATCCTTGGTCAGTTTGCTCGTCTGCGGGCCGAGCACCCCGCCGACCAGACCGCCGGCCATCACCAGCGAGATCGCCCGGCTCTTGAAATCGGGCCCGGAGACATCGGCGGCGGCGAAGCGGTAGTACTGGCCGGAGGCGTTGTAGATGCCCATGATCAGCGTGCCAGCACAGAGCAGCCAGAAATTGTGGCTGTAGACCGCATAGCCGCAGACCAGTGCGCCGAGGATGCCGATCAGGGTGCCGATCGAGAAACCGTTGGCCCGGCCCACGCGCCGCATCAGCTGGGACATCGGCATCGTGGTGAGCGCGGCACCGATCACATAGCCGGTCACCGGCAGTGTCGCCAGCGATTTGTCGGTGGCGAGCAGGTAACCCGCGAGGCCGTTGATGGCGATCAGGATCGTGTTGTTGGTGAACAGCAGTGCCTGGGCGGCGCACAGCAGGCCAACGTTTCGGGTCTGATCTTTCACCGGGCCGTCTTTCAGCGCCTCTGGAACTGGGTCTTGCCGAACATCACCTCGCGCGCCTTGTCGTCCACGGGGTTGCTGTTCGATTCCGCGGCCAGGACCTGCAGCGCCCGCTGCACCGCCGGACGCGCGTTGATCGCGTCGAACCAGCGCCTGACGCTGGGATATTCGTTCATGTCGATGCCGCGGCTCTCAGCACCGCGCATCCACGGAAAGATCGCCATGTCGGCAATCGAATAGTCATCACAGGCAACGAAACGCGATTCGGCAAGGCGCTTGTCGAGCACATGCGTGAGGCGGTTGGCCTCATTGGTGTAGCGCTCAATCGCGTAGTCGATGTTGTCCCTGGCGTAGCGGCGGAAATGATTGGCCTGGCCGAACATCGGGCCAACACCGCCCATCTGCCACATCAGCCATTGGATGCAGGTCCAGCGCTGTGCCAGGTCATCGGGCAGGAATTTGCCGGTCTTGGATGCAAGGTAGAGGAGGATCGCACCCGACTCCATCAGGGACAGCGGTTTGCCGCCGGGTCCGTCGGGATCGACAATCGCGGGTATGCGGTTGTTGGGGCTGATCTTCAGGAACTCGGGCTTGAACTGATGTCCGGTACGGATGTTCACACCATGGACGCGGTACGGAAGCCCGGTCTCCTCGAGCATGATGTGGATCTTGTGGCCGTTGGGCGTGGCCCAGCTGTAGAGCTCGATCATCGCGTTTCCCCATGAGTTAGCCAATCGAGTATAGCGCAGCAACAGGATCGCCCCGCCGCATGGCGTTGTGCATGGCTCTGTTAAGCTGCAGCGCTTGAAACGCCTCGACCTGCACCGACTGCTGCTGCCCCCGGGGACCTCGCGAGATGCCGCGCCCCTGCTCGCCGCACGCGCATTGCGCGCCTTCGGCGACGGCTTCGTCAGCCTGCTGCTGCCTTACTACCTGACGCTGCTTGGCTACAATGCCTTTCAGATCGGACTGCTGATCACGGCCACCCTGCTCGGTTCGGGCCTGCTCACGCTAGCGGTGGGTTTTATCGCCCACCGCCATCCGGCACGGCAGCTGCTCTACGCCGGCAGCCTGCTAATGGCGGCAACCGGCTTCGCCATGGCGACCGTGAGCGATTTCTGGCCGCTGCTGGCAGTGGCCGTGGTCGGCACGCTGAACCCGGCGGCCAATGATGTCACCCCGATCACACCCCTGGAGCAGACATTGCTCGCGCGCGCCACCAGCGCCGAATCGCGCACCGCGCTGTTCGCTCGGCACAGCCTGATCGGGGCGCTGGTCGCGGCATTCGGGGCGCAGGCGGCAGGACTGCCCGCACTGGCCGGTGACGATGCTGCGGCACAGCTCGAAGCGGTGCGCGGGATGTTCGTGTTCTATGCCCTGCTCGGACTGGCCAGTTTTGCGCTGTATCGCCGCCTCTCGCCGCTCGCCGGGCATGGCAGCGGTGAGCAGACTGTCGCGCTGGGTCCTTCGCGCGGCATCGTCTATCGCCTTGCCGCCCTGTTCAGTCTGGACTCATTTGCCGGCGGATTCGCGGTGCAGTCGTTGCTCGCGCTGTGGCTGTTGCAGCGCTTTGAACTGTCGGTCAGCGCAACCGCAATGATTTTTTTCTGGGCCGGACTGCTCACCGCCTTCTCCCAACTTGCGGCCGTGCCGGTGGCACGGCGCTTCGGACTGGTCAACACCATGGTGTTCACGCACCTGCCCGCGAATCTGTTCCTGGTAATGGTGCCGCTGATGCCGACGCTGGAGCTGGCACTGCTGTTCCTGCTGCTGCGAAGCGCACTGTCCTCGATGGATGTACCGGTGCGCACCTCCTATGTAATGGCGGTGGTGACACCAGGCGAGCGGCCCGCCGCAGCAAGCCTGACCGCGGTGCCGCGCAGTCTCGCCAGCGCGCTGAGCCCGACATTGGCTGGCGCCCTGCTCGCCGCCTCGCCTTTCGGCTGGCCGCTGGTGATCTGCGGCACACTGAAAATCGCCTACGACCTGGCACTGCTGCGCATGTTCAGTCGAATCAAGCCACCGGAAGAGCGTTAACCCGTATCGTCCGCTTCGGGCGCCGGACCCAAGCGCAGCCATACCCTCAGGCGCCGCAGTTCGTCGGCATCCAAAGCATCGGCCGCGAGCACCACATGGCTGCAACCCCTGGGTGCATGTTCAATGTTGAGTACGCACCAGCGCGGCCCGACCGTGCTGCTCCCCGCGACCCTGCCGCTGCGCCAGCGGCCGTCACCCAACCTGAGCTGGACGCGTTCGCGGTCTTCGAAACGCAGGGCTCGCACGGCGCCGGCACCAAGACGCAGCGCATGGCGGCGGATGCTCCAGGCCGCGCTCGCCAGGATCGCAAGCGCCGCGCATGCCTGCGCAAAGGCAGGCAGCGGCAAGAGCCCCGGCAGCACCAGCGCGGCGCCATGCACCACGAGCAGCACCGTCACCAACCGCGGCGAGGCACGTAATTCGAGCAGGGGCAGGCTCGGGGTTTCCACGCCGGTATTGCAACCGATCCGGAGCGGCTCGGCAATGGTTTTGATGTCTTGTTCATCACGCTGTTTTCGTTGGATAATTTTTCTTGCATCGGAAACGGGGCTATGATCAAGGCCTGTGGGTCATCCCCCCTGTTTTTGCTTTGCGCCCTGTTTCTTCGTCTCCGTCGCCATGCCACTCGTCCAACTCACCGATTTCGCGCTGTTGCGGTTCAGTGGCGCCGATGCGCGGGATTTCCTGCAAGGCCAACTGACCTGCGACGTCATCGCGCTGCAGCCCGGCAGAGGCAGTTATGGCGGCTACTGCACGCCCAAGGGCCGCTTGCTCGCCAGCTTTCTGCTCGTGAACGAAGGCGAAACCTGCGCCATGGTCCTCCCGGCAGCCCTGGCGGAGGTCATACGCAAGCGGCTGACGATGTATGTGCTGCGTTCCAAGGTCAGCATCAGCGCCCCGCCAGCGGTACTGCTCGGGGCCCATGGCGACGATGGCAGCAAAGCGCTCGGACCGCTGCAGATCGCGGCGCCGGACTCGTTGCAACAGGCTGTAGTCGCAGGCGAGCGCTGCGCCATTCGCCTGCCCGGAAACCGCTTGATGATCATGGTACCGGACACAGACAGCCTCCCGGCACTGGCCGCTGACGACGGCGGCTGGCAACGGCAGGACATCGAGGCCGGGATTCCTTTCATCCTGCCCGCCACCCAGGAACAGTTCGTGCCGCAGATGGTCAACTTCGATCTCATCGGCGCACTGAGTTACAGCAAAGGCTGCTACCCTGGCCAGGAGATCGTCGCTCGCACGCATTATCTGGGGCGGCTCAAACAGCGCATGTATCGCGTCTCCGCACCGGCGGTTCTGGCTCCTGGAGACAAGCTCTATTGCGCCGGGTTGGGCGATCAGGCTGCCGGCATGATCGTCAACGCTGCCGCTGTCAGCGATGGCAGATACGAAGCGCTGGCCGTCCTGCAAACGGCCAATGCCGGCAGTGCGACCTACCATGCCGGATCGTTGCAGGGTCCGGCCCTGTTGATTGAATCCCTGCCTTACACCGTGAGCTGAACCATGTCCTGTAACTACTACATTTATTACCGTGTCGATGCCGCCAAGACCGGCCCCGGCGCAGTCGCAGTCGAATTTCTGCTTGACGCAGTAAAGCGGGAAACCGGCATTGCCGGACGCGCGCTGAAAAAGCGCAACGAGCCGCTGCTGTGGATGGAAATCTACGAAAACGTCGTCGACGAGGCCAAGTTCGAATGGGCGCTGGCCGAAGCTGCTGCAGCCTCCGGCATCGCGAACCTGCTGCAGGCCGGCAGTTCGCGCCACACCGAGTGTTTCAGCGCCTGAGGAGCTGACGGCTGCGATGTGCCTGATCCTGTTCAGCTGCGGCGCACACCGTTTTTTTTCGCTGGTGGTTGCGGCCAACCGCGACGAACACCATGCCCGCCCTGCCGCCGCGGCGGCATTCTGGCCGGATCATCCACATATCTATGCCGGCCGCGACCTTGAAAAAGGCGGCAGCTGGATGGGTATCAGCACCCGGGGCCGTTTTTGCGCGATCACCAACTTTCGCGAAGGCCGCGCCGGTCCAGCCGCTCCGCGCTCCCGCGGCGATATCGTCAGCGGCTTTCTCGCAGGTGAAATGCCAGCCGCCCCCTATCTGGAAGCGCTTGCTGCCGATGCCGGTGACTACAACCCCTTCAGCGTGGTTGCAGGCGATCTGGGTGGACTGCATGCCTGGTCAAACCGCAGTGATACCGCGCCCCGCCGCATCGCCGATGGCGTGCACGGACTGAGCAACCACCTGCTCGATACGCCATGGCCCAAGGTCAGTGCCGGCGTTGCTGCATTGTCCTCGACTCTGGACGAGCAGGATGTCGACACCATCGCCGGCACGATGTTCAGCCACTTGGCCGGACGCGATGTGGTGCCAGATGCTGCGCTGCCCGAGACCGGTGTCGGCCTGCAGCGGGAGCGCGAACTGTCGCCCCCTTTCATCACCGGCGCGCAATATGGCACCCGGACCTCAACCCTGCTGCTGGTCGGTCGGGATGGGACGGTATTTTTCCACGAAAAACGCTATGGCCCGGAGGGCATTCAGACCGGAGAGGACTTGCGCGCGTTTCGTATCGATCCGGCTGTCACAGCCTGAGTCGCATGCGCCGGTGCGGGATGCCCGCATCGTCAAACTCATCCCCCTCGACAAGGAAACCGCGCCGCGCATAGAAACCGAGTGCATGGGTCTGCGCGTTGAGTGCGATTTCCGCCAGGCCGCGCGCACGCGCCGCATCCAGCAGCGCATCAAGCAATGCCCCGCCCACACCGTGTTTGCGCCAGTCCCTGACCACGGCCATGCGTCCGACATGGCCATCCGGCAGCAGGCGCCCCGTACCGATGGCCTGGCCTGCCGCATCCTGTGCCAGCACGTGCAGGGAAACCGCATCCCACTCGTCCCATTCAAGCTGCTCGGGCACCCCCTGCTCCTCGACAAACACCTGCCGCCGCACGGCCTGCAGTGCCGCAGCATCGCGCAACCAGGAAGCGTAACCCAACTCATAACGCAGGCTGTCCATGGCTGCCGATTATAATGAGCCATGCGCAATCTCTGGGATAAAGTCGCTGCTGGAAACTATGCCACACCGCTGGCGTTGCGTGCCTGGTCGTCGCGACTGATCGGCAGCAACAGTGAACTGGTGCTGCACGGCGGCGGCAATACGTCCTTCAAGACTGCTGACACGCTTTATGTCAAAGGCACGGGTTCCGACCTCGGCGCAGTGTGCGAGCGGGATTTCACAGCGCTCGACCTTGCTCAATTGCGTGGCCTGCTGGAGGACACTGCGCTGGATGATGAGGCGGTCATGGCACGGATCGACGCCTGCAAGCTTGATGCCGCCGCTCCCAAACCTTCGATTGAAACCCTGCTCCACGCAGTGATCCCGCAGCCCTGGGTCGAGCATGCGCACGCCGACGCAGTGCTGGCGGTTGCCAATGTCGAAACCTGCGAAGCCACCTGTGCCGAGGTCTTTGGCGATCTGGCGCCTGTGGTGCCGTACCGGCATTCCGGCGCAGCACTGGCACGTGCCTGCAAAACCGTCTACGAGTGCTCCGCCACCCGCAACACCATCGGGCTCGTGCTCGCTTTTCATGGCGTGGTGGCCTTCGGCCGCAACGGACAGGAGTCCTATGCCAACCTGCTGCGGCTGGTGAATCGAGCCGAGGACTGGCTGCAGCATCAGGGCGCCTGGAAACTGCCTGAAGAGCCATCCCCCGTTACAGTGGCTGCGACCGAAGGCCTGCGCGAGCGCGTTTCCGCGCTGGCGGGTTTTCCGCTGAGCCTGCTCCTCGACAGCAGCCCGCAGGCCC
>JAJTHX010000405.1 GCA_021300125.1 Betaproteobacteria bacterium
CGCAGGACCTGCAAAGGGAGTGGCACAGCGATGGCGAACTCGAAGCCGAACACCTGCAGCTCGCAAGCGCGCAGCGCATCGCCGCCGAGGTCTGGGGCCAGGGCTTTCCCGAGCCCAGTTTCCACGGCGAATTCGAAGTGGCCAGCCAGCGTGTCGTCGGTGAGCGCCATCTCAAACTCAGGCTGCGCCATCGCGGACGCCTGCTCGACGCCATGCTCTTCGGCCATGCCGACCCGCTGCCAGACCAGCTCGTCGCCGGCTACCGGCTCTCCGCCAACCATTACAACGGCGCGGTCACCCTGCAGCTGATCCTCGACCACTGGCAGGCCGCCTGAGCCCCTGCGATGGGCGATAATTGCGACCTGACCGGCCGGGGCGCCGGGCAATACGCTGCAAGGTCACCGCCGATTGATTAAAATGTCCATAAAAAACAGATATTTACAATTTTTCATCGGCGCGCTCCTGGCACTGTCGCTGGGCGTGCAGGCCGCCGGCCCGGTGATCTATGAGCGGGAGTCGAAATTCGGCACCGTGGTCATCACCGACGAAGGCAACAACCTGCGTGCGCTGCGCTTTGGCCGTGACGGGGTGCGCCAGAGCCTGGTCAAGATCGACGATCCCGAACACCTTGCGCTCGCCTATACCTCGGTCGCGCTGACCGGTCTCACCCTGTGCGCGGAACCCAAACGCTTCCTGGTGGTCGGCCTGGGCGGCGGATCGCTGCCGCGCTTCCTTCGCCACCATTACCCCGATGCCACGATTGACGCCGTGGACATCAACCCCGAGGTGGCCGCCGCGGCAATCACGCAACTGGGTTTCCGCGAGGACGCAGCGATGCGCATCCACATCACCGACGGCCGCAAGTTCGTCGAGAACGTGCGTGAGCCTTACGACGCGGTGTTTCTCGACGCCTACGGCGCGGATTCGGTGCCGCTGCACCTGACCACCCGCGAATTCATGGATGCGGTGCGCCGCGCCACGCGTACGGACGGCGTGGTGGTCGGCAACGTCTGGCACAACTCCTCGCGCCCGCCGTACGCCGCCATCGTGAGCACCTACCGCGCCAGTTTCGACACCTTTTACGTGCTGCGCGTGCGTGGCACCGGCAACCGCATCCTGCTCGCCGCGCCCCACCGCAACAACGTCGAGCCGGATGCGCTGATCGTGAAGGGGCGGCAGATCTCGGCACAGAAAAAATTCCGTTTCGACCTCGGCCAGCTTTTCGAGAGCAGCGTGATGCCGCTTTGGAGCATACCCGGCGGCGCGGTGCTCACCGATGCCGCGGTCGGCCTCTAGGTCCGCCGCGAATCACCGGCACACGGAGCCGTTCTTGTAAAATCGCGCTTTTTCGCGGAAAAACCATGGAAGCCGAACGCATCAACGCCATCGCCAACCGACTGCAGGACCTCGACCAGCGCACCGCGGCGCTGCGGAGGTATCTTTGACTACGAGACCAAGACCCGCCGTCTCGAGGAACTGGTCAAGCTGAGCGAAGACCCCGCGCTGTGGAACGACCCGGAGCGCGCGCAGGAAGTCGGACGTGAACGCAAGACCCTCGAAGGCATCGTGCATACGCTGCGCGACCTTGACCGCGACCTCGCCGACTCACTCGAACTGCTGGAGATGGCCCGCGGCGAAAACGACGACAACACCCTGATCGCCGTCGAGGGCGACGCCGCCAAGCTGGCCGGTGTCGTGGAGAGCATGGAATTCCGGCGCATGTTCTCCAACCCGATGGACCCGAACAACTGCTTTCTCGACATCCAGGCCGGTTCCGGCGGCACTGAAGCGCAGGACTGGGCCTCGATCCTCGAACGCATGTATCTCAAATACTGCGAGAAAAAGGGCTTCAAGGTCGAGGTGCTGGAGGAGTCCGAGGGCGATGTCGCCGGCCTCAAGAGCGCCTCGCTCAAGGTCAGCGGCGATTACGCCTTCGGCCACCTGCGCACCGAAACCGGCGTGCACCGGCTGGTGCGCAAATCGCCCTTCGACTCCAACAACCGCCGCCACACCTCCTTCGCCAGCGTCTTCGTCTATCCCGAGGTCGACGACTCGATCGAGATCGAAGTCAACCCGGCAGACCTGCGCGTGGATACCTTCCGCGCCTCCGGCGCCGGCGGCCAGCACATCAACAAGACCGATTCCGCGGTGCGCATCACCCATGCACCCACCGGCATCGTGGTGCAGTGCCAGAACGACCGCTCGCAGCACCGCAACCGCGCCGAGGCGATGGCGATGCTCAAATCCAAGCTCTATGAACTGGAACTGCGCAAGAGGAACGAGCAGAAACAGGCGCTGGAGGACACCAAGACCGACATCGGCTGGGGTCACCAGATCCGCTCTTACGTGCTCGACCAGTCGCGTATCAAAGACCTGCGCACCAACGTCGAGATCGGCAACACCCAGGCCGTGCTCGACGGCGGCCTCGACGACTTCATCACCGCCAGCCTGAAATCCGGCCTCTGATCGGAAGCCCCCATGGAAAACCCCAACACCAGCCCGGCTGCCGCACCTGCCGCCGACACCAACAAGATCATCGAGGAACGCCGCGCCAAACTGGCCGCGATCCGCGCTGCGGGCACCGCCTTCCCCAATGATTTTGTCCGCGAGCACTACGCCGGCGACCTCACCGCGAAGCATGGCGCGACCGAGGCTGCGGCACTTGCCGCCTCCTGCAACAGCGTTGTTGTCGGCGGCCGCATCATGCTGAAACGGGTGATGGGCAAGGCGAGTTTCGCCACCATCCAGGACATGAGCGGCCGCATCCAGGTCTATGTCTCGGTGGACGATACCGGCGCGCAAACGCTGGAAGCGTTCAAGCACTACGACATCGGCGACATCATCGGCGTCGAGGGCACCCTGTTCAAGACCCAGAAAGGCGAGCTGACGGTGCGCGCAAAGACACTGCGCCTGCTCACCAAGTCGCTGCGCCCGCTGCCCGAAAAATTCCACGGCCTCACCGACCAGGAGCTGAAATACCGCCAGCGCTACGTTGACCTGATCGTCAATGCCGACACCCGCGCGGTGTTCGCCAAGCGCTCGCAGATCGTGCAGTCGGTGCGCAGCACGCTGATCGAGGACAGCTTCCTCGAGGTCGAGACACCGATGATGCACCCCATCCCGGGTGGCGCCGCGGCCCGCCCCTTCGTCACCCACCACAACGCGCTGGACATGGAACTGTTCCTGCGCATCGCCCCGGAGCTCTATCTGAAGCGCCTGGTGGTCGGCGGCCTGGAGAAGGTGTTCGAGGTCAACCGCAATTTCCGCAACGAAGGCATGTCGACCCGGCACAATCCCGAGTTCACGATGCTGGAGTTCTATGCCGCGTACTGGCGCTACGGGCACCTGATGGACTTCATCGAAGGCATGCTGCGCCGGGCCGCCGAGACCGTGACCGGCAGCGCCGCAGTCACGTATCAGGGCAGGACCATCGACTTCTCGAAACCCTTCGAGCGCCTGACCATCACCGGCGCGATCCGGAAATACCGGCCAGACATCACGGATGACGAGCTCGCCAGCCGCGACCGCATCGTCAGCCGGCTCAATGCCATGCACGTCCCCTTCCGCGAGCACGACGGCCTCGGCGGCATGCAGCTGACGCTGTTCGAAGCCACAGCCGAAGCCCAGCTCTTCGACCCGACCTTCATCATCGACTATCCGGCCGAAGTCTCGCCGCTGGCCCGCCGCAGCGACAGCAACCCGGAGATCACCGAGCGCTTCGAGCTGTTCATCGCCGGCCGCGAGATCGCCAACGGCTTCTCCGAGCTGAACGACCCCGAGGACCAGGCCGCCCGTTTCATGGAACAGGTGAAGCAGAAGGATGCCGGCGATCATGAAGCCATGCACTACGACGCCGACTACATCCGTGCGCTCGAATACGGCCTGCCGCCCACCGGCGGCGCCGGCATCGGCATCGATCGCCTGGTCATGCTGCTGACCGACAGCCCCTCGATCCGCGACGTGATCCTGTTTCCGCACATGCGGCCGGAATAAGGCCCCGCCCGCGCAGCACGATGAGTGCCGGCCCACCGCTCTGGCAGCCCTCACCGGGACGCATCGCGTCGGCCAAACTGACGGCCTTCATGCGCCACGTCGCGCAGTACGGCGGGCCGGACTGCACAACCTATCCACAGCTGTACGACTGGTCGGTCAGCCGACCCGCGGACTTCTGGTCCGCTGTGTGGGCATTCTGCGGGGTCATCGCAGAGCGCGGCAGTGACCGCGTGCTGGAACACCCGGGCCGCATGCCCGGCGCGCGCTGGTTTCCCGATGCGCGCCTGAACTACGCCGAAAACCTGCTGAAGCAGGCCGGCAAGGGTGACGCCATCGTCTTCCGTGGTGAAAACCGCGTCGCCGGCCGCCTCAGTCACGATGAACTGCGCCACGAAGTCTCGCGTTTCGCCCAGGCGCTGCGTGCCGCCGGCATCAAAGCGGGTGACCGCATCGCCGGCTACATGCCCAATCTGCCGGGTACCGTGATCGCGATGCTCGCCGCATCCAGCCTCGGCGCGGTGTGGTCGTCCTGCTCGCCGGATTTCGGCGTGCAAGGCGTGGTCGACCGCTTCGGCCAGATCGCGCCGCGCATCCTTGTCGCCGCCGACGGCTACTTCTACAACCGCAACACCATCGACAACCTGCCGCGCCTGCAGGAGATCATGGACCGGCTGCCCTCGGTCGAAAGACTGGTGGTGGTGCCCTACACCTGCGCGACACCCGACCTGTCCGGCCTGCCCCAAGCGGTCAGCGTGCACGACTTCATGGCGCCATTCAGCGCGCAGCCGCTGCAATTCGAACGCCTGCCCTTCGACCATCCGCTGTTCATCCTGTTTTCCTCGGGCACCACGGGCGTGCCGAAGTGCATCGTCCACGGCGCCGGCGGCACGCTGCTGCAGCACCTGAAGGAGCACGTGCTGCATACCGACATCGGCACGGGCGACCGGCTGTTCTACTTCACCACTTGTGGCTGGATGATGTGGAACTGGCTGGTCTCGGGACTCGCCGCGGGTGCGACGCTGATGCTCTACGACGGCTCCCCCTTCCTCGCCAAGGGCGCCGTACTGTGGGATTACGCCGGGCAGGAAAAAATCAGCGTCTTCGGCACCTCGGCCAAGTACATCGATGCGCTGGCCAAGCTCGACCTCCGGCCCGGCGAAACCCACGACCTGTCATCACTGCGCGCGCTGCTCTCCACCGGCTCGCCACTGGTGCCGGAAAGCTTTGATTACGTCTACCGCGCAATCAAGGCCGACCTGCAGCTGGCATCGATTTCCGGCGGCACCGACATCATTTCCTGCTTCGCGCTGGGTTGCCCGGTACTGCCGGTATTTCGCGGCGAACTGCAGTGCCGCGGCCTCGGCATGAAAGTCGAGGTGTGGAACGACCAGGGCCAGCCGGTGCGCGGCGAAAAAGGTGAACTGGTGTGCACCGCGCCCTTCCCGTCGATGCCCACCGGATTCTGGAGCGACCCCGGCGGCAAAAAATACCACGCCGCGTATTTCGAGCGTTTTCCCGGCGCCTGGCACCATGGCGACTATGTCAAACTCACCGGGAATGACGGCCTGATCATCTACGGTCGCTCCGACGCGGTGCTCAACCCCGGCGGGGTGCGCATCGGCACCGCCGAAATCTACCGACAGGTGGAACGCCTGGACGAAGTGGTTGAAAGCATCGCCATCGGCCAGGACTGGCCGCCGCAGCAGGCCAATGACGTGCGCGTGGTGCTGTTCGTGCGCCTGCGCGACGGCCTGACGCTCGACGCCGCACTGATCCAGCGCATCCGGCAGCAGATCCGCGACAGCACCACGCCGCGCCATGTGCCCTCGGTGATCGCGCAGGTGACCGACATCCCGCGCACCAAGAGCGGAAAAATCGTCGAACTCGCGGTACGCAATGTCGTGCATGGCCTGCCGGTGCTCAACCTCGAGGCGCTGGCTAACCCCGAGGCCCTGGACCAATACCGCGACCGAGCCGAACTGCGCGGCTGAAGACACCCGCGGCAGTGCCGCAAGGCAGTCGTAACACTTTGTAAACCCGGCAGTTTTTCACAGCCATGGCACCGTCGCTGGGCTACAGTGGCTGCGCTTTCCGTTGAAGAAAGGAGCCACACCATGTCGCAAACCCGGAAACTCAACCCCCTGATCACGCTGGCCGCGATATCGGTGACGCTGTTCAGCCTGCTCGGCATTGCCGCCATCATGGGCGTGCTGCCGACCTCATTCTCGAAAAGCAGCGACAGCATGCTCACTGCAGAATCGGCAAAGCCAGGCACAGCCACAGCGTCGCCGAAAAGCGACAGCAGCAAGACCGCATCAACAGCCGCAAAACCGGTCGCCAGGACCGCATCCGCGGACAAGACCGCGCTGGCGCCGGCGCCAGCGCCCGCACCGGTAACAGCCGCGCGTGAACCCGCAACAACCGCACCCTTGTGCAATCACTGCGGCGTAGTCAGTGAAGTGCGCGCCATCAAGCAAAAAGGCGAAGGCAGTGGCCTCGGCGCGTTGGCAGGCGGTGTGGTGGGCGGGCTGCTCGGCAACCAGGTC
>JAJTHX010000408.1 GCA_021300125.1 Betaproteobacteria bacterium
CGAAGGCGTTGGTGTAGGTGCCGCGGAAACCCTTGCCCTCGATCAGGCGGAACATGGTGCCGAAATCGAGGTTGCCGCGCCCGGGGATCAGGTGCTGTTCCTTGCCGTTGCGCATGCAGTCGGCGAGGCGCACCTCGCCGACGCGCGAGAAATCAAGCGCCGCGACGAAGCCCTCGATGCCTTCCGGCACCAGATGCGCGTGGTTGGCGGTGAATGACAGCTTGAAGGCAGGCGAGGGAATGTCCCAGTAGTACTGCCATTCTTCAAGCGTGTGGGCGAGGTACTGGACCTCGGCGTCCACCGGCTCCTTGTTCAGGTTTTCGAGCAGGATCACCGCTTTGTTTTTCTCGGCGTGCGCGCACACCCGCGCCAGCCGCTCCTTGCCGGCGGCCATGCGCATCGCCTTGTCGGAGCCGAAGTGGTAGCCGGCGTGGACCACGATCCACTGCGCACCAAGCTTGGGCGAGATGTCAACGTAGCTGCGCAGGTAGGCCTCGACGCCGTCGCCGACGTAGGGTGAATACTCGGCAACATTGACCGCGGACAGCGTATGCAGGGCAAGGTGCACGCCATGCCGTTCCAGCGCCGAGCGTACTTTCGCGCAGCGCGCGTCGTCGAAGGTGGTGATGGCGTTGGCGGCGGTGTCGAGCTGGATGTCGATGTGCCTGACGCCGTTCTGCGCAGCCCATTCGATGGCGTCCTCCAGGGGCAGGCGGCGGCCGATGTCGATGCCGATGCGGTCGAGCAGGTTCATGTTGCGGTTCTTCCGTTGCGGATGGTTGCAGTAAACGGCGCGAGTGGTGTCAGGCAGCCTTTGCGGATTTCGCGGCGCGGGTTTGCGTGAGGTGGGCCATCGCCGCGGCGACGCCGCCTTTTTTGTGCGGCACCCCGGCAAGCTCCAGGCCCATCTCGACGCCGGACAGCGTGGCCATCAGCGTGAGGTCGTTGAAGTCGCCGAGATGGCCGATGCGGAACACCTTGTCGGTGATCTTGCCCAGGCCGCTGCCCAGCGACATGTTGAAATGCTCGAGCACGACCTTGCGGAATGCGATCTCGCTGTGGCCTGCGGGCATCAGCACCGCGGTGAGCACGCCGGAGTACTCGGCCGGGTTCTGGCACAGCACCTCAAGCCCCCAGGCGTTAACCGCGCGGCGCGCGGCCTCGGCATGGCGCTGGTGGCGTGCGAACACGTGGTCGAGGCCCTCCTCATCGAGCAGCATCTTCAATGCCTCGCGCAGGCCGTAGAGCAGGTTGGTGGCCGGGGTGTACGGGAAAAAGCCGTTTTTGTTCGGCGCGAGCATTTCATCCCACGACCAGTACGAGCGCGGCAGCTTCGCGCTTTGGCTGGCGGCGAGCGCTTTCGCGGAGAGCGCGTTGAAGGACAGCCCCGGCGGCAGCATCAGGCCCTTCTGCGAGCCCGCCACGGTGACATCCACGCCCCATTCGTCATGGCGGTAGTCGACGGAGCCGAGGCCGGAGATGGTGTCGACCATGAACAGCGCCGGGTGTTTCGCGCGGTCGATGGCTTTGCGCACTTCGCCGATGCGCGAGGTGCAGCCGGTGGAGGTTTCGTTGTGCACCACGCACACGGCCTTGATGCTGTGGCCCTTGTCTTCTGCGAGGCGCGCCTCGATGGCCGCCGGATCGGCGCCGTGGCGCCAGTCGCCGGCGATGAACTCGGGCTTCAGGGCCAGGCGCAGCGCAAGGTTTTTCCACAGCGTCGCGAACTGGCCGCTTTCATACATCAGCACGGTGTCGCCGGGCGACAGCGTGTTGACCAGTGCGGCTTCCCAGGCGCCGGTGCCTGAGGCGGGGAAGATCACCACGTCGCCCTGGGTCTTGAACATGCGCTTCATGCCGGCGAGCACATCCTTGCCGAGCTGCGCGAATTCGGGGCCGCGATGGTCGATCACCGGCATGTCGATGGCGCGCATCACGCGCTCGGGCACCGTGCTGGGACCGGGGATTTGCAGGAAATGGCGGCCGGCGGTGTAGGTCATGGTCAGGGCTCCGAAGGCGGATGGAGCCCGGATGGTAATCCCTGAAGCTGGGCGCAAGCAATCTTTTTTGTATGCAAAATGAATTTATCCGCAAGATCAAGGACTTACGGCGACCGACAATATATAATAACCCATTGTTTTAATTGATTTATTTGTTAAATTGCCCGTTCTGGCCATTGCGAGTATTATGCATACAAACTGACTGCCATGGACCCCAGATGACCCCAGCAACCCATCCCGCTCCGGCCAATGTGACCTCGCTGGCCGAGCACCGCCTGCTGCACGAGGCCGTCATCGACCGCCTGCGCGACCTGATCGTCACCGGCGAACTGGCGCCCGAGGCCAAGCTCAACGAACGGGTGCTCGCCGAACGGCTCGGCACTTCGCGCACGCCCCTGCGCGAGGCGATCAAGTTCCTCGCCTCCGAGGGACTGGTTGAACTGGTGCCCAACCGCGGCGCGATGGTGGCGCCGCTCAAACCGGAAAAAATGCGCGAGGTCTTTGTGGTGCTTGGCGCGCTGGAAGCGCTGGCCGGCGAACTGGCCTGCCGCAACGCGAGCGAAGCCGATATCGCGGATATCCGTGCGCTGCATTACCACATGCTCGCGCATCACGCCCGCGGCGAACTGGCCCCGTATTTCCGCTACAACCAGCAGATCCACCAGCGCATCCTCGACTGCGCCGGCAATGCCACGCTGAGCCAGACCTGGCGCGCGCTCAACGCCCATGTCCGGCGTGCGCGCTACATGGCCAACCTGTCGCGCGAACGCTGGGACCAGGCGGTGCATGAGCATGAAGAAATGCTGGATGCGCTGAGCCGCCGCGACGGCGCGAAGCTGCAGGTGCTGCTGCGCGACCACCTCGCCAACAAGCTGGTGCTGGTGATCGAAGCCCTGGGCGGGTTCGCCCCGAAGGAGAATGCCTGATGAACGCCCCGACGCAAACGGTGCACCTGGTGCGCGCATCGCCCGACCGCAGCGCGCTCGCGCGCAAGCTGCGCCGCGAAGTGCGCGGCGCGGTGCTGTTCGATGCCGCCTCGCGCGGCCGTTATGCCACCGATGCCTCGATCTACCAGATCGAGCCGGTCGGCGTGGTGGTGCCGCGGGATGACAATGATGCGCTGGCCGCGATGCAGATCGCGATCGAGGCCGGCATCCCGGTGCTGCCGCGCGGCGGCGGCACCTCGCAGTGCGGGCAGACCGTCGGCGCCGCGTTGGTGCTGGATGTTTCGAAGCACCTCAATGACATTCTCGCCTTCGACCGTGAGGCAGCCACGGTGACCGTGCAGCCGGGCATGGTGCTCGACCATCTCAACGCCTGGCTCAAGCCCCACGGCCTTTGGTTTCCGGTGGATGTCTCGACCAGCGCGCAGGCCACCATCGGCGGCATGACCGGCAACAATTCCTGCGGCTCGCGCTCGATCCAGTACGGCAACATGGTGCACAACGTGCTTGGTATTGACGCCTGGCTTGCCGACGGTGCCTCGTATCGCTTCGGCGCCCTGCCGCAGAACCTCGAGCAACTCGATGCGCCGCAGGGTTATCGCGAGCTGGTGGCGCGCATCAATGCCATCGCGCGCCGCGAGGCCGAGGAAATCGAGCAGCGTTACCCCAAGGTGTTGCGCCGGGTCGGCGGCTACAACCTCGACATGATGCTGCCCGAGGGTGCCAACATGGCGCACCTGCTGGTCGGCTCCGAAGGCACGCTGGCGTACTCGCGGCGCATCGAGCTCAAGCTGTCACCTTTGCCGAAACACAAGACGCTGGGCATCTGCCACTTCCCGACCTTCTACCAGTCCATGGAAGCGCCGCAGCACATCGTCGGCCTGAAGCCGGCGGCGGTGGAACTGGTGGATGACACGATGATCGCGCTGGCGCGCAGCAATCCCGCCTTCCTGCCCATCGTCAACCAGTGCGTGAAGGGTGAGCCTGCGGCGATCCTGCTGGTGGAATTTGCCGGCGAGGACCGCGATGAACAGATCCGCCGGCTGAAGCAGTTGACCGAGCTGATGGCCGACCGCGGGTTGCCCGGCAGCGTGGTCGAGGTCATTGATCCGGCCGTGCAGCGCGAATTCTGGGAA
>JAJTHX010000259.1 GCA_021300125.1 Betaproteobacteria bacterium
CGCGGTCTTGAACTGGCCGAGGATCTGCGGCTCGCCCAGCACCATCGAATCGAGGCCGCTCGCCACGCGGAAGGCATGCTTCACCGCCCGCGCCTGCGGCAGCTCATACAGGTAGGGCTGGATCTGCACCGGCTTCATGCGGTGATAGCCGGCCAGCCAGTCGACCACGCTGCGCGGCTCGGGGGTCGAGCAATAGACCTCGGTGCGGTTGCAGGTGGAAATGATCGCCGCCTCGCTCACCGGGCGGCGGTCAACCAGGTCGCGCAGCGCCAGCGTCAGCTGCTCGGCGCCGAACACCACGCGCTCGCGCACATCGAGCGGTGCGGTCTGGTGATTCAATCCGAAGGCGAACAGCGGCATGGGGCGGCGGCTACTGGTAAGGCCTTGTATTTTAACTTTTTTTCGGAACGGCCAGCGATGCAGGAAAAATCCGGTTCAACCGATCGCGATCATCACGAAATCGGCCTTGGTCGCGCCGCAGTAGGGGCAGGTCCAGTCAGCGGGCACGTTTTCCCAGCGCGTGCCGGGCGGGATGCCCTCGTCGGGCAGTCCCGCGGCCTCGTCATAGACGAAGTTGCACAGGATGCACTGCCATTTCTTCACCGCCTTGTTCTCCCGGCCTCAGCCCTGTTCGTTGAGCAGGGGCTTGCCCGCGGCATAGAGGGCGATGTTGTCGCAGAAGATCTTTGCCGCGCGGGCATCGTTGCCGGCAGAGGCCGAGGCGTTGTGCGGCGAGACGATGACATTGGGAATGTCCCACAGCGGCGAATCGGCGGGCAGCGGTTCTTTCTCGAACACGTCGAGGTAGGCGCCGGCAATCTGCTTCGACTGCAGCGCGGCGATCAATGCCTTTTCGTCGGCGCAGCCGCCGCGGGCCACGTTGATCAGGTACGCATGCCTGGGCATCAGCGCCAGCGTTTTGGCGTTGACCAGCTGGTGGGTTTCCCGGGTGTAGGGGCAGGCCAGCACCAGCCAGTCGCAATGCGGCAGCAGTTGCGGCAGCTTGTCGAGGGTGTGCACCTCGTCCACCGGATCGCCGTCGCGTTTCGGGCTGCGGCGCAGGCCGATCACTTTCATGTCGAGGGTCTTGCACAGCTTCGCCACCGTCGCACCGATGGTGCCGAGGCCGACGATGACCACGGTCTGGCCGCGCAGGTCGCGCGGCACGCCTTCACCGCGCACCGGATCCCATTTGCGCTCGCGCTGCGCGGCGATCCAGCGCGGGAACCCCCGGGCCAGCATGAGCAGGCCGCCGAAGGCGGTCTGGCCCACGGGCTCTCCGTTGCTGCCGGCCGAGGTGGTGAGCCGGACCTTGCGCTCGTGCAGCGCAGGCAGGAAGGGATGCTGGTCAATGCCGGTGCTGACGAAGTGCGCCCACTTCAGGCGGGTCGCCGCCTTCATCGCGTCGCCATAGCTGTGGTACAGCTCGGAAAAACGGATGTCGCGGGTCAGGTAGGCCACTTCGATGCGTGCCGTCACATCGGCAGGCAGGCGCTGCGCGGGGTCATCCGGCAGGTGGATGATCTCGGGCTGGAGGCCCGCGGCGCGCGCCACGCGCTCCAGCTCGGCGCCGAACTGCGCCATGAAACCCTTCGACAGCAGCATTGCGGTCATGGTGTTCTCCCCGGCCCGTCTTACTTGTCGCGCTTGAACAGCGCGTCGAGTTTCTGCTCGTACGAGTGGTAGTCGAGGTAGTCGTAGAGGTCGTCGCGCGACTGCATCAGCTCCACCACCTTGTTCTGGTGGCCTTCCTTGCGGATGCTCTGGTAGACCTTCAGCGCAGCGGCGTTGGCGGCGCGCCAGGCCGACAGGGGATACAGCGCCATCGCCACGTTGGCGCCGGCAAGCTCCTCGGTGCTGAACAGCGGCGTCTTGCCGAACTCGGTGATGTTGGCGAGGATCGGCACCTTCACCGCGTCAGCGAATTTCTTGTACATCGGTAGGTCGGTGATGGCCTCCGGGAAGATCATGTCGGCACCGGCCTCGACGCAGGCCACCGCCCGCTCCACCGCGGCATCGAGCCCCTCGACTGCAAGCGAATCCGTGCGCGCCATGATCACGAAGTCGGGGTCGGTCTTGGCATCGGCCGCGGCCTTGATGCGGTCAACCATTTCCTCCTTGCTGACAATCTCCTTGTTCGGGCGGTGGCCGCAGCGCTTCTGCATCACCTGGTCCTCGATGTGCATCGCGCCGGCGCCGAACTTGATCAGCGACTTGACGGTGCGCGCGATGTTGAAGGCGCCGCCGAAGCCGGTGTCCACGTCCACCAGCAGCGGCAGGTCGCAGACATCGGTGATGCGGCGCACGTCGGTGAGCACGTCATCCAGCGTGCTGATCGCGAGGTCGGGCACGCCGAGCGAGCCCGCAGCGACCCCGCCGCCCGACAGGTAGATCGCCTTGAAGCCGCTGCGCTGCGCGAGCCGCGAATGGTAGGCGTTGATGGCGCCGACGATCTGCAGCGGCTTTTCGGCGGCCAGCGCGGCGCGAAAGCGCGCACCGGCGGATTTCTGGGCAGTGCCCGGGCGTGAAAGGTCATTCATGGCAACAGCTCCTGTATGGGGCGTAGTGAAAAATCCGGTCGGGGTCGGGTGTCCAGGGCGCGGAAGCGCGAAGCGGTGATGTCCAATGCGGTGGCGCAAGGATAGCGCAGGGCGGAAAACCGTGGCGCGCACCGAGCCCAAAGCCTCGTCCGTCATCTGGACGGGCAGCTTTTTTTTGCTGAAAATGGATGTGCAAAAGGTAGCATAAAGTGGCCTATTCCGCTACGGCAGACGCGATGGCATAATCCCGGCTCCCGTTTCTCACG
>JAJTHX010000052.1 GCA_021300125.1 Betaproteobacteria bacterium
AGCAGTGCCGGGCTTGCCGTTGAGTACGCCATTCACGACGATCATGGGCAGGCGCTGACGGAGCTTGCTCCGCGTCTGCCCCTGCGACTGACACTCCAGTACCGCGACCCCGCAACCGAACTCCCCGCCGCCGGTCTCAGGCCGGTGGTTTGGCTGCGGAAGTCGCGGCCGGGAATTCCAGTGTGCACCGAGGCCGTGCGCGCCTTTCGGGCCACCGCGCGACTGAGTCGGGATGATGTTCCACTGGTGGGCACTGTGCTGGCGGCGCTGGATGCTCGCGGTCAGATCACGCTTGCCGAGCCCGAGGTCGGGCTGAATGCTGCCAACCTGCTAGCCGTTATTCCCACGGGCGATGGTGGCGCGATCATGCTTCCACGTCCGCAGCGCGGTGATATTTTGGTGTTCCGTCCGGGGCTGCGCGATGTCGTCCGTATACGCCCACCGCAAAGTGCGCCCTTGCCCCTCGCTCACGAAGTGGGGCACGCTGATCGAATGGTTCTAGCGGAACGGGGCCGGTTCTGGTTGATTGACCAGGCTGCCGGGCGCGCTTCCCTCTTCGACGATGACGGCAGGCGCCTCGCTGAGCATGCCTGGCCTTCACCCATCCGTGTGCATGAGGCGGGGCATTCGGCGGGCGATCTTCAGCTTTTGGTGCAGGTCGTGTCGGGTGGCGTTCTCTCCTGGCTCAACCGGCAGACCGGCGAGCGACGTGACACAGCCGCCGACGTTCCAGCCCTGATGGCGACCACGCGAGACTACCTCATTCATGCCGGTACGGATCGCGAGATCATTCTGCGCCCGCGCGATACGCCGGAGAGCATCCTTGCCTGGCAGGTCCGATTCACGGTGGCGGGGCTGCGGCTCGACCCTTCCCAGCGTTTGGCGCTGATTTGGAGCCAATCGGGCGATCTCGCGATCCTGGACCTCGCCAGAGAAGGACGAATCCGGGCGGTTTTCAGAGGAGAAGGCCCGGTCGGTGCGGTGCATTTCGGGGAAGAAGCGGTCTACGTTGGCTGGGCTGATCGGCCGATTGTCAGCGTAATCTCGCTGGCGCTACTCGGCTCCGGCGATGCAGCCATACGAGCGGTCCGTCTGGCGGCCAGTGCAGAACAAACCGATGCCGCGCCTGGCGGCGTCGTCGGTCTGGTTCCGGTTGATCGCATGCCGGCTGTGCTCGCGCGCACCGAAGGCAGCAGCCGCATGGAAACCGTGATGGCGGGCGGCGGGCTCGCGCAATCAGCCGGGGCCATTCTCACCCTCCGGGTTGCCCCACCGAAAGATGTGCAGATGCTGCCGCGCGCGCCGCGCGAAACCGAGCCGGGGCGGTTCGAGGCGCATTTCATGCTGCCGCGCGGCGGTAGCTGGGAGCTGATCACGGCCACCGGGCTCAGCGGCACAACGCGATGTTTCACGCTGACAGCAGGGCGAGAGGAGGAACAGCTTGAAGCGGCGGCGATCATGATCGCAGCGGCCGACCAGCCGCGGCCCGGCCAATCGGTGCAACTCGTCGTGACACTACCCACGGAAACACGACCGATTGCGCGTGTGACCGTCGCCGGGCTTGAGGGCCAAACCGGCGCTGTCAGCGTGGCGCTCCGCCGGGAGGATGGGCGCTACGATATCACCGCCCGGTTTGATCGTCCCGGTGTCTACGCTTTGGCCATGCCGGGGCGAACGGATATTGAGCCTGCGATGATCGAGGTGGCGCCATGAGCAGGACAGGAAAAACGACGCGGCGTTCAGTCCTGATCTCGAGCTTCGGCGCGATGACAACGGTCGCTCTGCCGAAGCTTGCCGAGAGTCGGAACGCCGAACTCCGGCTGCTGGATCGACCACTGCTAGACAGCCGCAGGCAGCGGGTGCATTTTGTTCGCGATCTTATTGCGCTCGGCCCGGTTGTGCTGTCCTTCACCTTCACCGGCTGTACCGTGATCTGCCCGACCGTCGATCTGACGATCGACGCCAGCGTCAGGGAGTTTGAGCAGCGCAAGCTCCCGCGCCCGACCTTTGCGACCCTGACGCTTGATCCCCTAAATGATGGCCCGGCCGAGCTGGCGGAGCGAGCCGAGGCCATGTCTCCCGAACGGGTCTGGCTCACCGGCGCGCCGACAGACGTTTATGCCATCCTTGATGCGCTGGGCGTCGCGCTCGGCCGGCTTGAGGATCATGACCTGGCGATTTTTGTTATTGCCGATGCGGGCCGCAGGTTCATCAGGCTGAACGGGCTTGCCAGTGTTGAGGATATCCTTGCGGCCCATGCACGGGTCATCAAGTAATGCGGCGGGCATTGATGCTTGCTGTCTTGTCTCTGGCGCCGCACATCGCTGATGCCGCAGAAGAGCGCATCGCGGGCCTCTACACGGGTGAAGTGGATGTCGGCATCGCCGCCGAACTCGCTGGTGCCCCGGGAGCGATGCCTGCGAAACGCCTGCCTTGCGCTGGGTGCCACGGTCTTGACGGGGCAGGCGGCAGCGAAGGCACAACACGCGTCCCACCGATCCGCATTGAGAACCTAACGACCGCTACGGTAACGCGCCCGGCTTATACAGCCCAAACCCTGCTCAGCGCTCTGCGCAACGGTCGCGATCCGTCGGGCCGAGTATTCGACAAGGCGATGCCGCGCTATCGGCTCGCCGATCAGGACGGCGCGGTCATGTTCGCCTTTCTCGAGCAGCTTTCCGAGCGTGAGCGGCAGGGCGCTGATCGGGGTGCTATCAGATTTGGGATCGCTGCGACTGGGCTGACGCCCGCGATGCGGGCCAACCTTGCCGAGGGGATGAGGGCGGCCTGGCGAAACCGGGGCGATCCGCGCCTGCATGGCCGTGAGGTTCTGTTTGTCGCTGGCGATGCACCGGTATTCGCCCAGCTATTCGCGCATCGTCATCCCGCATCCCCCTGGGCGACTGACCTTCCGAAAGGGGGGGAGCCCATCGAACTTTTCCCGCTGCGTGGAGCCGTTTCCGGCCAGCGCATGCGCGGCCTCCAACCCGATGATCGGGCGCAGATCCGCGCGCTGATCGAGGCAGCCGGCACGGATGCTGCCATCGTCGCGGTGGATCACATGGCGATGTTCCTGCAGGCGCATCGCCTTGCCGAAAAGACAACCCGGTCGGTGCCGACTGGCACG
>JAJTHX010000345.1 GCA_021300125.1 Betaproteobacteria bacterium
ACCGCACCAAGCAGGCTGGCAGCGACGCGCCCGGGAAAAGTACTGCCGATGCGAGTCAGCACAGGCAGGCCGGCGATCAGGGCATCGCTGGCCGTGGTGTGTGCGTTGTAGGGCCAGGTATCAAGAAACAGATCGGCGGCGCGCTGCCGGGCGAGATGGCGCGGGTAATCCACGCGTGGCGCGAACACCAGCCGCTCCGGAGCAATGCCGGCGCGCGCGGCAGCGGCGCGCAGATTGCGGCCGGCGGCGGGATTGTCATCGACCAGCCACAGCACGCTCTGCGGCACGGCCGCAAGCACGCGCATCCAGCAGGAAAAAGTCTCGGGCGTGATCTTGTAGCTGTTGTTAAAGCAGCAGAGCACCACGCCCGGCTCCGGTAAACCCAGATCGCCGCGGCTCAAGGAGGGGCCGGCAGGCCGGCGGGTACTGTCGTTGACCTGGTAGCAGTGCGGCAGGTACAGCACCTGCTCGCTGAAGGCCGGGCGCTGATCCGGCGGAATCACAACAGCATCCGCGATCAGGTAATCCATGTAGCCAGTACCGGTTGTGCCGGGGTAGCCGAGATAGGTCACCTGCAACGGTGCGGCATGGTGGGCAAAAATGCCGAGCCGGCTGTCCTCGGTGTACCCCTTGAGGTCCACCGCAATATCGATACCCAGTTCTCGAGCCATTGCGGCAACCGCCTGGTCCTCCATTTCGCGCACATCGATAAAGCGGTCGAAAGCCTTGAGCAGGCGCAACCGCATCGCATCCTCTCGCTCGGGGCCGAAGGAGAAGGCGATAATTTCAAAACGCTCACGATCATGCCGCTCGAACAGTTCAGCAGTCAGGTAAGCGGCGGCATGGTTATGGAAATCAGCGGAAAAATAACCGATACGCAGCCGTGTGCCTGGGGTGGGAGCCCCAAAAACCACAGACGGCCCGGGCGGATAACGGTCTTTTACCCAAAGTTCGGCGGCGCGCCGGTTCAAGACTTCAGATTCACTCAGGGCCAGCACCTGGAAGGGAGTGGACACGCGCCGCCCCTCCTGCAACGCAGCGAACAGGCGGCTGGTGTGAGCACCCAGATCGTCCCAGTCGCAGATCTTCATCTTTGCATGAAGCCATTGTCCTAGCTGGTAATCCATGTCCGGCTGCAGGGCAAGCGCCCGATCAAAGGCGGCCAGAGCCTCCTCGTGACGGTTCAGTTCATGCAGCGCGACACCCTTGTTCGCCCAGGCTTCAGCGTATTCTCCGCGCAGGTGCAGCGCCTGCTCAAACTCCTCGACCGCGGTCTCGTAGCGGCGCCGGTCATAACTGACAAGGCCGCGCTGCAGCCAGGCATCGGCCAACGTGGGGTCGAGCCGAAGTGCCCTCTCGCAAACCTCGAGCGCTTCGTCGTGACGGCGCAGATCGCGAAGCACCGCTGCCTTGTTGGACCAGCCCAATGCGTATCCAGGCTGCATCGCCAGTGCACGGTCGTACGCGGCGACCGCTTCATCGTATCGGCGCAGCGAGCGCAGCGTGTTGCCGCGGTTGGACCAACCTTCGGCGTAACCGGGCTCGAACTCAAGCGCGCGGTCGTGGGATGCGAGCGCCTCGTCAAAACGTCCCAGTGCATGCAGGGTGTTTGCCCGGTTCGACCAGCCCCGTGCGTAGCCGGCGTCAAGCGCGAGCGCGCGGTCATGCGCGGCCAGCGCTTCACCGAATCGGCGCAGCTCGTGAAGGGCATTACCCAGGTTTGACCAGAGTCCCGATGCCTGCGGCTGCAGTTCAAGGGCGTGGCGATGACAGTCCAGCGCCGCCTCGAATTCACGCAGTTCGTTCAGGATGGCGCCGAGATTGGCCAGCCACTCGAAACGTCCGGGCAAAGCCTGCAGCGCCCGGCGGTAGGCATCGGCAGCCTCGCGCAAGGCACCGCTGCGATCATGCAGAGCGGCCAGCAGCGCCCAGGCCTCGGGCTGGTTGCCGTCAAGGCGGAGCGTCCTGCGGACGGCTGCCAGCGCCGGAGCAATGTTGCCGCACTGTGCCTCGATCCGCGCGAGGTTGAGCCAACCCTCGGCGGCCAGTTCATCGAGCGCCACCGCGCGCCGCGCATGATCCAGCGCCGCACCCAGCTTGCCCATCCGTGCCCGGGTCGCCGCGAGATTGGTCAGAATCGAGGCCCGGTCGGGTACCAGCTGCAATGCCGCCAGGAAACGCGCCTCCGCCTCGGGCAGCGCATCACGGCCGAGCAGTTCGATGCCCTCGAAAAAAAGGGCTTTTGCAGCCTCCAGATCGCTCATTGTCTGGTATCAGAGCCATCCGCAGCGATGGCACGAGGCAAACACGGCTGGAATTATTCGATCCCCGCCGCGACAAACAGCGGCTTGCCGACCGGACCGCCGAGGAACTTGACGAACTCCTGTGCCAGCGCCTTCTGCGTGCCGGCGCTCATCGGCACCGCGATGTACGGCGTATAGTTTTGGATCTCCGGCGGGAAGGGACCGGCGAGAATCAGGCCGCGCTCCTTCTCGAGCAGGATCTCGGTGATCGGGCCGAAGCCGACTTCGCGGCCCTTGCCCTGAAGCACATGTTTCATCACCTCGGCACCGGTGGTGTAGCGCGCCGACTTGCCCTGCACCTTTTCAAAAAGGCCCCAGGTCTTGAGCAGGTTCTCGAAATAAAGCCCGGTGGTGGCGGTGTTGAACACGATGCTGTCGGCCTCAAGCACGGCTTTCTTGATGTCATCCACGGTGGCGATCGCCGGGCGCGGCGCGCCGGGCCGGATCGCGACGCCGGAACCGACGCGGCCGATGTCCACACCGCCCGCCTCGACGCGCCCCGACTCGGTGAACTGCTTGATCGCGTTGGGCGGTGCGATCACGACATCGAAGGTATCGCCGGCAGCGACGCGCTTGAGCATCTGCGGCGTGGTCTGGAAGGTAATGGTCACTTTATGCCCGGTCTGTCTCTCGAAAGCGGCGGCGGCAGCCTTGATGCCGGGCTCGACTGCGCCACCACTCATCACGGTCAGCTCGGCGGCCTGAGCCGTACCGGCGCACAGGATGGCCATCAACAGCAGGGGGCGAATGTTCATGAAACTCTCCCTCAGGGTTCAGGAAATTCCGGTTTTTGCGAACAGCGCCTTCACCTCGCTTGAGGCCAAAGCGCGGGCCAGTGCCGCCGCCTGCTGCGGCCGGGCGCTAGCTGCAGCCGCCGCAGCGTCGTAGGTGGTGATCTTGGCGGCCACTGGCGGCAGCGGCGCGGCGAGCTTGACGCGGCAACCCTTGTCCATCAGCACCATCGCCTCCGAGATCTGACCGAAGCCCAGCGCGCCGGTGCCGCCGGCCTCGACGCCGCGCATGACCTCGGAGCCGGTGCCGACCACGGCGATTTTCGGCGCCAGCGCTTCTGCCAGGCCCAGCCCGGCCAGCAGCTTCTCGATATAGACACCGGTGGAGGCACGGTTGTAGACGATCCGGGTCGCCCCGAGCAGGGCCGCGCGGAATGCCGGTTCGTCGGGCAGCGGCAGGTCCGGCGCATCGGCATGGATCACGATACCCATGCGGGAACTGCCGACGCGGCCGCGGGTGGCCGGATCAATCCGGCCGGCGGCGGCAAGTTCATCCATCACTGCCGGCGTGGCCACCACGACGTCAGCGGCTTCACCTTCGAGCATGCGCTGGAGAAGCCTGGGCACCGGCGTGAATTCGCATTCGACCTTGAGCCCGGCGCCCTCCCCGAACCGCTCCGCCACCATTGCCACGCCGCGCTTGACGGCGCCGCCGCTCAGTATCCTGATAGTCGTCATATGGTTTGTTTTGCCTTGGTCGATGCCGGCGCAAAGGTGCGCCGGACCGGCGAATCCAAATCAATCCGCCTTGGCGCCGGATTCCTTGATCACCCGGGCCCACTTCGGGATCTCGGCCTTGATATGGGCGGCGAACTGCTCGGCGCTGCCGCCGCGCACGATCGCACCCTGCGCCACCAGGAACTTGTTGACCTGCGGGTCCTTGAGCACCGCGTTGACCTCGCTGTTGAGCTTAACCAGCACCGCGCGCGGTGTATTGTTCACCGCAACCATGCCATGCCAGGTCGAGGCCTCAAAGCCGGGCACGCCGGACTCGGCGACGGTGGGGAGGTTGGGCATGGTGTCCATGCGCTCAAGGGTGGTCACCGCCAGCGGCCGCAGGCGGTTGGCGTCAATGTAGGCCTTCACCGACAGCGCCGTGGCGAAGATCAGCTGGCTGCGTCCGGCGAGCACGTCGGTGATCGCCGGTGCGGCGCCCTTGAATGGGATATGCACCATGTCGGTCTTGGTCATGCTCTTGAACAGCTCCGCCGCAAGATGCGCCGCGGCGCCGCTGCCCGAGGAAGCATAGTTGACCTTGCCCGGACGGCTGCGCAGGAAAGTCACCAGTTCCTGCACGCTCCTCGCGGGCACGTCGGGGTGTACCACCAGGATGTTCGGCTGCGAGGCGACCCAGGTCACCGGCACCAGGTCCTTGGCCGGATTGAAGGTCATCTTCGGGTACAACGTGGCATTGGCGGCAAGAATCGCGTTGTTGGCGATCATGATGGTGTAACCGTCAGGAGGCGACTTGGCGACGATTTCTCCTGCGACATTACCGCCTGCGCCGGGCCGGTTGTCAAACACAAAAGGCTGGCCCAGCCGTTCGGACATCTTGCCGCCAATCAGGCGCGCCAGGATGTCGCTGGGACCCCCGGGTGAAAAGCCGATGACCATGCGCACGGTCTTGGTCGGGTAATTGGTGGCCTGCGCTGCGGATTGAGCCGCAGTCTGAGCGACGGCCTGCCCGACCGGCGCAAGACCGCAGGCCGCGAGCAGCGCCGCGGCCAGTCTTCGAGTGATCATCTTGTTCTCCTCCGGAATCCGGCGCCGGGAGCGGCACCATCGCACCCAGCTTAACAACGGCATCCGCCACTGACAATCGCGGCGCGCTGCGGTTGGGTGCCGCGAGGGGCGGTGCTATCCTATGACCCCGCATCACTGGACGAATCACTGCCCGACTGGCAGCGGGCTGCGGTGACGCGGCAAAACAGGCCCGGCCTGGACGGCCTACGGCACTTTTCTTCGAGGACAGCACTCATGAGCAAGACTCCGCGCATCAAGGGCGTGCTCGCCCCGGTCGTGACCCCCTTCGACAAGGACCTCAATCCCGACACCGCGCGCTTCATCGCGCAATGCAAATGGCTGGTGTCGCAGGGCTCCGGCCTCGCCTGCTTCGGCACCAACAGCGAAGCCAACTCGCTGTCGGTGAACGAGCGCCTGGCGCTCCTCGACGCGCTGCTCGCCGCGGGCGTGGACCCGCAGCGCATGATGCCCGGCACCGGCTGCTGCGCGCTGTCGGATTCGGTGAAACTCACCGAACACGCCGTGAAGGCCGGCTGCGCCGGCGTGCTGATGCTGCCGCCGTTCTATTACAAGGGCGTCAGCGACGAAGGCCTCTACCGCAACTTCTCCGAAATCGTGCAGCGCGTCGGCGACAGCCGGCTGCGCATCTACCTCTACCACATCCCCCCCGTCGCGGTGGTCGGCATCACGCCGAAGCTGGTTGAGCGCCTGCTGAAGCAGTATCCGGACACCATCGCCGGCATGAAGGACAGCTCGGGCGACTGGAACAACACCAAGACCTTCCTCGATGCGTTTGCCAAAAGCGGTTTTGATGTTTTTGCCGGCAGCGAATCCTGCCTGCTCGCCAACACGCGCAACGGCGGCGCGGGCTGCATCTCGGCCACCGCCAACGTCAACCCGGCGGCGATCGACAAGCTCTATCGCGAATGGAAAAACGCCGATGCCGACGCGCAGCAGAAAGCCCTCGATGTGGTACGCGGCACCTTCGGCAACAGCAAGTACGTGATGATCTCGGCGCTGAAAGCCGGCATCGCGCACTACAGCGGCGACGAGCAGTGGTGCACCGTGCGCCCGCCGCTGGTGGAACTGAACAAGGAACAGCGCGCATCCCTCGCCGCGGAATGCAAGGCGATCGACTTCCAGATGCCTGGCCTGAAGGCTTGACCACCCTCCGACATTAAAAAATTATTCAATAAATCAATAGTTTATAATATGTCGGTCAACACTCCCACCGCTGCCGCCCCGCTCTGCGCGGGGCCCGATTTCAACCCGCGTCCGCCGAAATTCAGGATGCCGGCGCTGGCCTGCGACACCCACGCGCATGTGATGGGGCCAGCGGCGCGCTACGACTATTCGCCGGCGCGGGTCTACACGCCGCCCGACTGCCTGCCGGCGCAGTACCGCCACCTGCTCGACGCCCTCGGCGTCGAACGTGCGGTACTGATCCAGCCCAGCGTCTACGGTACCGACAACGCGGCAATGCTCGACGCGATGAAGGCCGACCCGAAACGCCTGCGCGGCGTGGCGGTGGTGGACCCGTCGATCAGTGATGGCGATCTGCGCGCGCTCGATGCCGCCGGCATCCGCGGCCTGCGCGTGAACATCGTCGATGTGAAGGACCGCAAGCCGGGCACGCTGCCGCTCGATGTGCTGAGCCCTCTGGCGGCGCGCATCAAGCC
>JAJTHX010000193.1 GCA_021300125.1 Betaproteobacteria bacterium
CCGGGGAAAACGGTTGGATTCCAACCAGCCGTTTTCCCCTTTTAGTTGCAGCGGCGGGGTGGCAGAGTGGTTATGCAGCGGCCTGCAAAGCCGTGTACGCCGGTTCGATTCCGACCCCCGCCTCCAGTGACGCCCATCCCTCGATACCCGTTCACTCCCGGCAGCCCTTCGCGGTTATGCTCATGGCTGCCGCGGGCGAGTGGTGAAATTGGTAGACACAAGGGACTTAAAATCCCTCGGCGCAAGCCATACCGGTTCGAGTCCGGTCTCGCCCACCACTACAATATCGACCATGATCGTATTTGACCTCGGTTGCGACAACGCACACTGTTTTGAAGGCTGGTTCTCTTCCGCTGAGGATTTCGAGCGCCAGCTCGGGCAGCATCTTTTGAGCTGCCCGATCTGTGCCAGCACCGCAATCCGCCGCCTGCCCAGCGCGGCGCGGCTGAATACCGGTAAAGGCGGGCGCGAGGCTGCGGCCGGTGCCGCACAGGCGCAGGATGCGGCAACGGGCCAGTACGCGAATTTCGATGCGGAACTGATGCAGAAGCTGATTTCCCGCATCGTGGAGAATACCGAGGATGTCGGCCGTGCCTTCGCCGAGGAAGCGCGGAAAATCCATTACCAGGAAGCGCCGGAACGCCATATCCGCGGCATTGCCGGGCCGCAGGAGGTCGAGGCGCTGCGTGAGGAGGGAATCGATGTCGTCGCCCTGCCGGTGCTGCCGCATCTCACCGGGAACACCCACTAAAACCCCTCCGGTTTCCGGGCGATGAGCGACGCTTCGGCGCCGGTCGTTGCCGGCATCCTGCGGTTCCTGCGCGCCCACGCGCCGTTCTCGCGCATGGCGGACGGCGATCTGGAATGGCTGGCGCGCCGCCTCGAACTCGGCTATCACCCCAGGGACAGTGTCGTGCTTGACCCTGCCCGGGGCGTGCCTTCCTGCCTCTTCATCGTGCAGCGCGGCGCGGTCTGCCACCGTCCCTTCGGGGCCGAGCACAGCGGCTCAGACCAGGCGGTGGTACGCGGCCCGGGTGAATGTTTTTCGGTCAGCGCGCTGCTGGAGTCGCGTCCGGTGATCACGCCTTATGTTGCGGTTGCCGACACCTTCACCTACGAGCTTTCCGCCGCCGATTTCAGCGAACTGCTCGGCCGCAGCGCACCGCTGCGCGAGTTCGCAACCGGATTCCTGAGCAGCATGCTCGAGGAATCGCGGCGGCTGCTCAAGCTCCATCACAGCGCCGCTGCGGCCGAGCAGCAGACGATGAGCCGTTCGCTGCGCAGTCTCATCACTCGCGAGCCGGTCAGTTGCGGCCCCGACACCCCGATCGCGGAGGTTCTGCGCTCGATGCAGTCGCGCAAGATCGGCTCGATGCTGGTGGTGGACGAGGCCTGGCAACCGCTCGGGATTTTCACGCGCCACGATGTGCTGGATCGCATTGCGCTCGCCGGATGCCCGCTGGCGACGCCCATCAGTACGGTGATGACGCCCGATCCGCTGACCTTGCCGGCAGAATCCAGTGCCTACGAGGCGGCGCTGCTGATCGCCGACCGCGGCATTCGCCACATTCCCGTCATTGATGGCGGGCGTGTCACAGGCGTCGTGACCGAGCGAGACCTGTTCGCGCTGCAGCGGGTCAGCTTGCGCGCAATCCATCGCACGATTGCGGCGGCCGGCGGCATCGAGGTACTGCGCGAGGCATCAGGCGATATACGCCGCCTTGCGCGGGTGATGCTGGGGCAGGGGGTTTCGGCGCAGCACCTGACCATGATCGTGTCCACCCTCAACGATGCCCTGACACGCCGCCTGATCGAGCTCGAGCTGCCGCGGCACGGCCTGCATGGCCTGCGCTGGAGCTGGCTGGCCTTCGGCAGCGAGGGCCGGCTGGAGCAGACCATCAGCACGGATCAGGACAACGGTCTGGTCTTCGACAGCAGCGATGCGGACGCCGACGCGGTGCGCACCCGCATGCTGCCTTTCGCCCGCGCGGTCAATGCCGCGCTGGATGCCTGCGGTTTTCCGTTGTGCAAGGGCAACATCATGGCCGGCAATGCCGACTGGTGCCTGTCACTGGAAGAGTGGCGGCGGATGTTCTCGGGCTGGGTTGCCAACACCGATCCGCGGGCCGTACTGGGTGCGGTGATTTTCTTTGATCTGCGCCACCTGCACGGCGATGCCGGACTGGCCGAAACCCTGCGCGGCCATGTCAACGCCTTGTGCCATGGCAATGCGCGATTCCGGCGCGAACTGGCCCGCGAAGCCCTGCGCGCACGGCCACCCCTGGGCTTGATCAGCGATTTCATTACCGAGGAAGAAGGGCCGCAGGCCGGCACCCTGGATCTGAAGTCTTCGGGATCCAGGCTCTTCACGGATGCCGCCCGGGTGATGGCCCTGGCCGCCAATGTCTCGCAGACCAATACCGTGGACCGGTTGCGCCAGTCGGGATCGGCGCTGGGCGTACCGCCCGCGGAAACCGAGTCCTTTGCCGAAGCCTTCCATTTCCTGCAGACCCTGCGCCTGCGCAGCCAGATCGGCAGCGGGACGGGGTCCGGCCCGAACCGGATTGCACCGGCGCAGCTGAACGAGGTGGATCGACGCATCCTCAAGGAAAGTCTGCGCCAGGCACGCAAGCTTCAGGTGCGGCTGGCCCTCGACTACGGCCTGTAGTGGAGCCCTGCGCTTGAACTGGCTGACGAGGCTGTGGCGGCGCCCGCGTCTGGATGAGCGGCAGCGCGAGGCACTGGCGGCATACCATGCACTGCCGCGGGTCTCCTCCGGCGCAGACCTGGCTGAACTGCGCATCGTGGTGGTGGATGTCGAAACGACCGGGCTGGATCCCCTCAACGACCGCCTGCTCTCGATCGGCTCCGTCGATCTGCGCGCAGGAAAACTGCTGCCGGCATCGGCTTTTTCGGTGGTGCTGCGGCAACCCAGCGTCAGCGAAACCGGCAACATCCTGATTCACGGCATCGGCGGCAGCACCCAGCTCTCCGGATGTGACCCGGCGCAGGCGCTGCTCGATTTCCTTTCACACGCCGGCAGCGCGCCATTGGCGGGATACCATGCCGATTTCGACCGCATGATGATCGGGCGCGCGGCCGAAAGCCTGCTCGGAACTACACTGCACAACCCCTGGCTGGATCTGGCCTGGCTGGCGCCGGCGCTGCTGCCCAAGCCCCCCGGCAAGCACGCCAGCCTGGACGACTGGACCACCCGCTACGGTATTGCCAATGAAAGCCGCCACGATGCCGTTGCCGATGCCGCCGTGACCGCGCAGCTTTTCCAGGTTGCAATGGCTGACGCCGCTGGGAAGGGAATGCACAGTCTGGATGACTGGCTGAAGCTGGAGCGGGACCAGCGCTGGCTGGGCCGAAGCTGAACGGATTGCTCACTGAACTGCCGCCTCTGAAGAAAGGCCTCCGATGACCGCAACAACGGACTCCCGGTGAACACGATGCGCGCGCTGCTGGATCCCCGATCCATCGCCATCCTGGGCGCCTCTGCCGATGCCGCCAAGGTCAATGGCCGCACCCTGAGGTTTCTGCTCGACAAGGGCTATCGCGGCAGCATCTATCCGGTCAATCCCAAGTACCGTGAGATTGCCGGGCTGCGCTGCTATGCCGATGTCGCCAGCCTGCCGGAGGCGCCGGAACTTGCGGTGATTGCCGTACCTGCCGCGCAGGTGGCCGAATCAGTGCGTGAGCTTGCGCGCCGGGGCTGCGGCGCCGCAGTGATTTTCAGTTCGGGTTTTGCGGAAATGGGTGAGCAGGGACGCCGCCTGGAGCTCGAGATGGCCGCCATGGCGCGGGCCTCGGGCATGCGCCTGTGCGGCCCGAACTGCCTGGGACTCATCAATGCCTGGAGCCAGGTCATTGCCACTTTCGGCCAGTTCGCGGAGGGACCGACGCCGCCTGGACCGGTGTCCTTTGTCACCCAGTCCGGCGCCTTCGGCACTGCGATTGCGGCACTGGCGCGCGAACGTTCGCTCGGGCTCGGCTATTTCATCAATACCGGCAACGAATGCGATGTCGATTTTGTGCAGATGATGCGCGCCACCCTCGACGACTCGCGCATCCGCGTCGGCGCCGGCTATCTTGAAGGCGTGCGCGACGGGGCGGGGCTGCTCGAACTCGCCGGCCATGCGCTGGACAGCGGCAAGCCGCTGGCGCTGACCAAGGTCGGCCGCACCGGCGCCGGCGCGAAGGCTGCGGCATCGCACACCGGTGCGCTGGCCGGTTCAGATGCCGTGTTCGATGGCCTGATGCGTGGCCGCGGCGTGACCCGTGCGCGCAACGAGGAACACCTGCTCGACATCGTGGAAGTGCTTGCCGCAGGGCGCATGCCGCAGGGCTGCGGCATCGGCATCCTGACCCAGTCCGGCGGTGCCGGTGTGCTGATGGCTGACCGTGCCGAGGAAACCGGCCTGCGCGTTGCTGAGCTGACCGCGCAGACCCGGGAATCGCTGTCCCGGGTGATCCCGGCCTTTGGCACCACCGTCAACCCGGTCGATGTCACCGGTCAGTTCGTCGCCGATCCCGGCCTCTTGCGCGAGAGCATGCGCGTGCTGATGGCCGATCCGGGTGTCGATGTCGGTATCGTGTGGCTGCAGTTGATGACCGCACATGCCGACAAGCTTGTCAAAATATTCAAAGAAATCAATTATTTATGTGATAAACCCTGGATCGTGTGCTGGGTCGCGGCACCCCCCGGGGCATTACGTGCACTGCGCGAAGCCGGCATCCCGGTATTGCGGGGTGCAGAACCGGCGGTGGATGCGGTTGCGGCATTGGTGCGTCATGCCGAAGCCCGTCGCCACTGGCAGGCGGATGCGCCGGCACGCGCGGCATTGCAACTGCCTGCACTGAAACTCCCGGCGCAGCCCGGCCCGGTATCCAGCCTCGAAGGTCAGGCGCTGCTGCAGGGCTGCGGCGTGCAGACCGCCGCGGCGAAGCTGGCCGGCAGTGCCGACGCCGCGGTCGCGGCCGCCGAAGCCCTGGGTTACCCGGTGGTGCTCAAGATTGAATCCCCGGACATCCTGCACAAGACCGAG
>JAJTHX010000068.1 GCA_021300125.1 Betaproteobacteria bacterium
CCTGATGTACGGCTCTTACCGCCAGCCGCGCGAGCTGATCTGGATCTTCGGCATGCTGATCTACCTGTGCCTGATGGCGGAAGCTTTCTTCGGCTACCTCCTGCCCTGGGGCCAGATGTCGTTCTGGGGTGCGCAGGTAATCGTCAACCTGTTTGACGCGCTGCCGCTGATCGGGCCCGACCTCTCGACCTGGATCCGCGGCGACTTCGTGATCTCGGATGCGACGCTGAACCGCTTTTTCGCGTTCCACGTCATCGCGCTGCCGCTGGTGCTGCTCGGCCTCGTTGCCGCGCACATCCTGGCGCTGCACGAAGTGGGTTCGAACAATCCGGACGGCGTCGAAATCAAGGAGAAAAAAGACGCGCAGGGACGGCCGCTCGACGGCATCCCCTTCCACCCGTACTACACGGTGAAGGACATTGTCGGCGTGGTGGTGTTCCTGTTCCTGTTCTTCACGGTCGTGTTCTTCGCACCGGAAATGGGCGGTTACTTCCTCGAATACAACAACTTCATCCCGGCCGACCCGCTGAAGACGCCGGCGCACATCGCCCCGGTGTGGTATTTCACCCCGTATTACTCGATCCTGCGTGCGATCACCGAGGATTTCATGCTGGTGCTTGCCATCGGTGTCGCCGCCTACGTGGTACTGATCGGGCTCACCGTGCGCAACGCCCGCATCAAGATGGCGGCTGCCGCGATCGGCCTGGTCGTGATCGTGCTGATGAAGGGCGGCCCGCTGGCGATCGAAGCCAAGGTCTGGGGCGTGGTGATGATGGGTGCCGCGACGCTGATCTTCTTCCTGCTGCCTTGGCTGGACCGCAGTCCGGTGAAGTCGATCCGCTACAAGGGCACGCTGTCCCGCACCGCGCTGACCATCTTCGTCATCAACTTCATCGTGCTCGGCTACTACGGCGTGCAGGTCGTGACGCCAGTGGGCACCGTGATCTCTCAGATCGGCACGCTGCTCTACTTCGCGTTTTTCCTGCTGATGCCCTGGTATTCAGCGATGGACAAGACAAAACCGGTGCCCGAACGGGTGACGATGTGATGACCGCCATGAACACACTCAAACGCATCTTCGCCGTCCTGCTGCTCGCCCCGGCGCTGGCCCTTGCCGCCGGCGGTGATGTCAAGCTCGATCGCGCGCCGATCAACCCCGATGACCAGGCTTCGCTGCAGCGCGGTGCGCGCCATTTCGTCAACTACTGCCTGAACTGCCACAGCGCGAATTTCATGCGCTACAACCGGCTGCGCGACATCGGCCTCACCGACCAGCAGATCCTCGACAACCTCGTCTTCACCGGCGCCAAGGTCGGCGACCTGATGAAAATCTCGATGGATCCGAAGGAATCGAAGGAATGGTTTGGCGCGGCGCCGCCGGAGCTTTCGCTGATTGCGCGCTCGCGTTCCTCCCACGCCGGCAGCGGCGCCGACTGGCTCTACACCTACCTGCGCGGCTATTACCGCGACGCCGAGCGGCCCACCGGCTGGAACAACACCGTGTATCCCAATGTCGGCATGCCGCACGTGCTGTGGGAGCTGCAGGGCGAGCAGGTGCTCTCCGAGCGCAAGGTGCAGGGCGCGGGTTTCGAGAAATCGGAGCTGGTGCTCAAGCTCGAAAAGCCCGGCAATCTAACCCCGGTCGAATACGACCAGTTCGTTGCCGACCTGGTGAACTACCTGGTGTTCATGTCCGAGCCTGCCAGGGCCCGTCGCGAGACCATCGGCATGTTCGTGCTGGTGGCGCTCGGCCTGTTGTTCGTGCTTGCCTATGCGCTGAAGAAGGAATACTGGAAAGACGTGCACTAGCGCCGGCATTTCCGGACGGGCCGTGCGCGCCTGCCGCGTCACGGCCCGTGTTTTCTGGGCCGCCGCGCGCCAATCGCCTTCCAAGGACAAACCATCATGATGACACTCTACTCCGGCACCACCTGCCCCTTCAGCCAGCGTTGCCGTTTCGTGCTCTACGAAAAGGGCATGGATTTCCAGATCATCGACGTTGACCTTTTCAACAAGCCGGAAGACCTGGCGGTGATGAACCCGTACAACCAGGTTCCGGTGCTGGTCGAGCGCGACCTGATCCTGTACGAGTCGAACATCGTCAACGAATACATTGACGACCGCTTTCCCCACCCGCAGCTGATGCCAGCCGACCCGGTGATGCGCGCCCGCGCGCGGCTGTTCCTGTTCCGCTTCGAACAGGAGATGTTCTGCCACATTCCGCATATCGAGAAGGGTACCCAGAAGCAGGCTGACAAGGGCCGCCAGGTCATCCGTGACGCGCTGACCCAGATCGCGCCGGTGTTCGCCAAGCAAAAATACATGCTCGGCGACGAGTTCTCCATGCTCGACGTGGCCATCGCCCCGCTGCTCTGGCGCCTGGACCACTACGGCATCCAGCTCGGCAAGCAGGCCGCCCCGCTGATGAAATACGCCGAGCGCCTGTTCAGCCGCCCGGCCTATATTGACGCGCTGACGGCGTCGGAAAAGGTCATGCGCAAGTGATAGTGATCAGCGGGGAGTGATGAATGATGAGCAAAACCGCCTTATGACCGCGCTCATCGTTTATCCTTCGTAACTCTTCACTGTTTTCCATGGAGCGCTCCACCAAGCCCTACCTGATCCGCGCCATCCACGAATGGGCCTGCGACAGCGGGCTCACGCCGTACCTCTCGGTCAAGGTGGACGAAAATACGCGGGTGCCCGCCGAGCACGTCAAGAACGGCGAGATCGTGCTCAACATCGGCTTTGATGCCACCCACAAGCTGACCATCGGCAACGACCTGATCCAGTTTGCCGCGCGTTTCGGCGGCGTGTCACGCGAATGCTCGATTCCGATGGCGGCGGTGCAGGGGGTTTTTGCCCGCGAGAATGGCCAGGGCCTGTTTTTCCCGCCCGAGGCTCCCGGTTCCGCGGCGGCCTCCGCCGAGCCTCCCGTGTCGACCCCGCCCGAAGATCCCAAACCCGACAATACCCCGGGCGGCGGCCGCCCGCGGCTCCAGATCGTCAAGTAAGCCGGAATTGCCGGCGCCGCCGGCAAGTAGATTCGCGCGCTGCCGCCCGGTTTGACAGTCGCCGGCGTGCGCCGCACACTTTGCGGACGCTGCGTGACCTTCCGGAAAAAACCGCCGCCCCAGCGGCAGGCATGCGGCCTGTGCTCAGCCCACCCAGGAGGATTGTCATGCTCAATGAACAGGAGCTGGCGCAGGTATCGCCTGCGGAATCCAGCCTTTTCCCGTCGCCGATTCCAGTGCAGTGCGTGTCCAGCGACGAATACATGCCGCCGCCGCAGACCGAAAAGCAGCGCGAGTTCGAAGCGCGAATCAAGGAATACGGCGCTGAACTGGCGAAAAAGCAGGGCCTGTCGCGGCGGCGTTTTTTCCAGTCTGCCGCCGGCATGGCCGCGGCCTTTGTCGCGATGAACGACACCTACGGCCCGCTTTACATGGTGAGCCGGGCCGAGGCTGCAACGCCGGAAATGGCGAATGAGCGGGCAAAGGCGCTGAAGGGCCAGTTCATCATGGACATGCACACCCATTTCCTGCGCGATGACACGCCGATCAAGACCTTCGTCGCGCAGCGCGCCACCGTCGGCAAGCTCGGCTGGAACCTGCAGATCGGCGAGAGGGAACAGAGCATCGACGACCTCAAGTTCCCGAACTACTTCAAGGAAATCTACCTCGACAGCGACACCAAGGTCGGCTGCATCAGCGGCTCGTACTCGGTGGACCCGATCTATTCCTTCCTCACCAACGACATGAAGTACGCGGCGCGCGAGAAGATCAACAGGGAGGCCGGCACGCGCCGCAGCTACTCCCACGCGATCTTCACCCCGGGCCATCCCGGCTGGCTGGACAAGGTCGAGGAGGAGCAGATGCGGCTGAGGCCCGACTCATGGAAGGGCTACACCATCGGCGACAACACCAACAAGCATTTGTCGAAGTGGCCGTTCCGCCTCGATGACGAGAAGGTGATGTACCCCTTCTACGAAAAGCTGGTGAAGTGGAGCAGGGACAACCCGACGGTGGTCAATGTCTGCATCCACAAGGGCCTGTTCCCCCCCGAGATCGAGCAGAAGTTCCCGCACCTGCTCGAATACTCGGATGTCCGCGACGTGGGCAAGGCGGCGAAGGACTGGCCGCAGCTCAATTTCATCATCTACCACTCCGGCTGGCGCTGGACGGGGCCCAATGCGCCAAAGTCCGCCTGGGATCATTTCGAGAAGACCGGCCGCATCGAGTGGGTCACCGACCTCGCCGAGATTCCGGAGAAATTCGGCGTGAAAAATGTCTATGGCGACCTCGGCCAGCTCTTTGCCTGGACCACCACCGCCAACCCGCGACTGGGCGCGGCGGTGATGGGCACCCTGATCAAGGGCCTCGGCGCCAGCAACGTGGTCTGGGGCACCGATGCGGTGTGGACCGGCGCGCCGCAATGGCAGATCGAGGCGCTGCGCCGGCTCGAAATCCCTGAGGAGATGCAGAAAAAATACGGCTACCGCCCGCTGGGCGCGGCCGATGGTCCGGTGAAGAACGCCATCTTCGGCGGCAACAACGCGCGGCTCTACCGCGTGTCCCCGAAACAGCAGGCCGAAATCATCGTTGACCGCGTGGCCCAGATCAAGGAAACCTACGAGCAGGAGGGCCCGGGCCGCACCAACCTCGCCTACGGCTACGTCGCGAAAAAAACCTGAATCTTTTTCAGGGCGTTAAAACGGCGCGGTTCACCGCGCCGTTTTTTTCGCCTAGCTCCGGCGGCGGCCGATCTCGCGGATCACCGCCGCATTGTCCAGCTCCGCCTCGCCGGCCTTCATGCAGCCTTCGACAATGTCGGAGTAGGTCGAGGCCAGCGGCAGCTGCTGCTTCAGTTTCCCCGCCACTTCCAGCATCAGCGTGAAGTCCTTCAGCGTCTGCGCGATCTTGCCGTGAGGGGTGAAGTCGCCGGCGATCATCTTTGCACCCTTGACGTCCATGATCTGCGAGTAGGCGGCGGAGTCTTTGGCGACGCCGAGAAAGGGCGTCAGCGGCAGGCCCATGCGCTGCGCGAACACCAGGCCCTCGGCGAGTGCGGCGCGGTTCAGGCCGAGGATCAGGTTGATCGCCAGTTTGGCGCGGCCGCCATTGCCAGCGGCCCCGAGGTGGTGGCGGCGCGGGCAAATCGCCTCAAGCACATCCTTCACGGCTTCCGCAGCGGCGGGGTCGCCGCCGACCAGGCCCAGGGCATCGCCGCGGGCGGTCTGGTCACTGGTGCCGGAGACCGGCATTTCGACAAAGCGCAGGCGGTCCGCCGGCAGCCGTGCGGCGAGCGCGGCGATGCG
>JAJTHX010000043.1 GCA_021300125.1 Betaproteobacteria bacterium
AGAGCGTGATCACGGTGGCCTCGCTCAAGTCGGCCTTGAACAGGTCCTGCTGCTGGAAACGCACGCGGTCGGCGACACCGGCCTCGGCCGCCGCGGCAATGCTCTGCGCGACCAGATCGGGATCGAGGTCCACGCCGAGCCCGCGCGCGCCGTACAGCCTGGCCGCGGTGATTGGGACGCGGCCATCGCCCGAACCCAGGTCCATCACCACATCCTTGGCGGTGACGCCGGCGAGCCGCAGCATCTCCTCAATCACCACCGGCGGCGTCGGCACGAAGGGCACATCGAAAAACTGCTGCTGCTGCTGCGCCCGTACCGGCTGCAGCACCAGCAGGGCCAAAATAATTACCTTTAAAATCAAATACTTAAATAGCATCACTGGGCAGACTCTCACTGGACAAACTCCCGGATCACCGGCGGCGGTGCGTTGACATGGACTGGATCGATGATTTCGGTGCGCACCGCCGACCATGGCGACTTCACACCGGCGGCGACCATCTCGCCATCCAGCGCCTGATTGATGCGCGTGCCCGAGAAGCTGACGCGCCCGGCGCCGGGCAGGTTGAGCACGACATCCAGGCGGGTGCCGCTCATCGTTGCCGATTCCACCGGCAGCGCGCGGCCATCCAGCGTCGCACTGGACTCAAGCTTCTGGTAATTCTGCCTGAGCAGGAGTTCGATGGCGTGCTTGCGGCCTTCGCCGGCGAAGGTCCAAACCCAGCGCCCGGCCATGCGGTCCGGCACCACCCAGTACAGCACCTTGCTGCGCTGGTTGCGTCCCACGCTCTTGCCCGGCGCGTCCATCTCGAATTCCACATCGGGCTGCCAGTCGCCCATGCCGTAGTCATGCGACACCACGCGCGTGCCCGGCTTCAGCGCGAGGATGCGCGCGCGGTTCATCAGGTTGACCTCGGGCAGCAGGTAGATCGTGATCACCGACGCCGGAGAGAGATCGGTCGCGAACAGGTCGCGGGCATAGAAGCGTGCGCGGTCGGCCACACCGGCCTTGCGCGCGTTGGCGTTGGCCAGCGCCACCAGCCGCTTGTCCAGATCGACGCCGAATCCGCGCGCGCCGTATTGGCGCGCCGCGGTGATCACCATCCGGCCGTCGCCGGAACCGAGGTCGATCACGTAATCATTGCGCCCGACATTCGCGGTCTCGAGCATCGCATCGACCACCACCTGGGGCGTCTGCACATAGGGCGTATCACCGAAATCCTGTGCAGTGGCGCCAATCGAAACGGCGCAAAGCAGCGCAGCGCAACGGCGCGCGAAACGACTCATGGCGTACGCGGCGCGGCGCCGCGCTCGGCATTCCATTCCACACGCGCCGCCACCCGCGAGCCGGAGAGCCGCACATCGCCGCTCATGCGGCCATCCTGCACGCGGCCGCTGAATTCATGCCGCAGCGGCGCACCGTTCACATCGAGGGTGAAGCCAAAGCTGATCTCCTCGCCGCGCAGCCGCGCGTTGTCGATGCGCGTGATGCGCTCGCCAAGGCGGGCGCTGCCGCCGAGGAACTGGTATTTCTGCTCGAAACTGACCTCGTAGGTCTGCGGCTTGCCCGATACCGGCAGCGTCACCCGCCAGCTGCCGCCGGCCTTCGCCGGCACCACCCAAAGGTAAATGTCGCTCTCGCCGCCGGAACCGCCGTACTTGTCCGGCGCCGGGATGCGCGCCGCCTCGTCCGGTTTCCAGTCGCCCATGTCGAAATCGTGCGAAACCAGCCGCGTGCCCGGCTTCAGGTCGAGCAGTTTCGGCCGCAGCGCGATATTCACCCGCGGCAGCAGGTACATCGTGATCACGGTCGCCTGCGACAGGTCGGCCTCGAACAGGTCACGCTGCTGGAAGCTCACGCGATCGGTAACGCCAGCCTTGCGCGCGTTTTCATTGGCCTCGGTGATACGCACCGGATTGATGTCGACACCGAAGCCGCGGGTGCCGAAGCGGCGCGCAGCAGTGATCACGATGCGCCCGTCGCCGGAGCCGAGGTCGATCAGGTAATCCTGCGCGCCCACCTTGCCGATGGCGAGCATGCGGTCCACCACGTTCTGCGGCGTCGGCACGTAAGGCACCGTCGGTGACACCACCCGCGGCTCCTCGGCCAGCAGCGCCGGAGCGGCGCCGGAGAGCACCGCGAACAGCAGGCCGGGCAGCGCCCACTTCCACAAACCGGAACGCAACATGATGAAAGACCTCCGCCGTCGGACCGGCACCGGGCAAGGCCGCAGAGAGGCTGCGGCAAAGGGTGCCGGAAGGCGTGTTAGATTGAGCGCCGATTATAACTGACCCCCCCTTTTGCACCGATGCCCTTTGCGCTGATTTTCATCACCGGCGGCGCGATCCTCGCGCTCGAACTGCTCGCCTCCCGCATCATGACGCCCTACTTCGGCGTCAGCCTTTACATCTGGACCGGCATCCTGTCGATCACCCTGGTATCACTGGCACTCGGTTACTGGTGGGGTGGCCGACTTGCCGCTGGCGGCGTCACCCCGGCGCGACTGGGCCGGCTGTTCGCGCTGATGCCGGCGCTCGCCGGCATCACCATCGTTGCCGCCTGCCTCGTTTATCCCCATGCCTTCCACAGCCTCGCGCTGTGGAGCCTCGCCGGCGGCGCGTTCATCGCCTGCCTGCTGCTGTTACTGGTGCCGCTGGTACTGACCTCTGCGATGAATCCGCTGCTGGTGGCGCTGCGCGCGGACCGCCGCAGCGGTGACGGCGGCGCGGGGCTGGTGTTCTTCGTCAGCACCGTCGGCTCCGTGGCCGGGGTGCTGATCACCGCCTTCGCACTGATACCGAACCTGAGCAATTTCACCGCGACGCTGATCGTCGCCGCGCTGCTCGGCGTGCTGTCGCTGGTTGCCGCCGGCTCGAAGATGGCGATGAGCGGCCGCGGCGGCGTGACCGCCTGGGGCGCGATCGCGCTGGCGGGCGCGCTGCTGCTCGCCTGGCAGGGCGACCGCTACACCGGGCGCAACGACAAGGTCGCCTTTGCCGGCAGCGAATGGCGCATCGAGGACCAGCGCAGCTCGCTGTTCGGAACGGTCAAGATCCTCAAGAGCGAACCCGACGGCAACGGCCGTTTCCTGCGCCTGTATTTCCACGACGGCCTGATCCAGAACATGCTCGACTCGAACCAGCGCTCGATGTCCTTCTACACCTGGGCGCTGGAGGGGCTGGCACGCGCCTACCAGCCGCAACCGCAACGGGTGCTGATGCTGGGACTGGGCGCAGGCGTGGTGCCCGCGCGCTTTGCCGCCGGCGGCAGCACGGTGGACGTGGTGGAGATCGACCCGTCATCGATCGCGGTGGCGCAGCGCCATTTCGGGCTCGACCCGCGCGGCGTGAACGTGATCGAGGCCGACGCCCGCGCCTTTGTCGCCGGCTGCAACGGCAGCCATGACGTGGTGCTGGTTGACCTGTTCCACGGCGACGGCACGCCGGATTACCTGGTCACACGGGAGTTTTTCCGCGACCTGCGCGGCTGCCTGCGCGCCGGCGGCATCGCGGTATTCAACACCTTCGCCCACCTCGACCTGCCGCAGGCCTACGCCCACCTGCTCGCCACGCTGCAACGGGAATTGCCGCACGCGGTGATCCACCGTCCCTCCGTGCCGGGCTCGAGGCACATCAACAGCTTCATCGTTGCCGCCGCAACGCCGCTGCCGGCGATGCGGCCGGTGACGCTG
>JAJTHX010000277.1 GCA_021300125.1 Betaproteobacteria bacterium
ACATGAACGCGGCCTACGACCTTGAAGACTGCATCCGCTTTGCACATGCCGTCGAGCCCTACGGCATTTACTGGCTGGAAGAGCCGCTGCACTGGTATCTGCAGCCGGCGGACTTTGTCACGCTGGCGAAGAACACACCGGTTCCGCTGGCCCATGGCGAGCGCGAGATGACGCGCTTCACCGCGCGCGACTTCATCATCAGCGGCGCGCTCGGCTTCATGCAGTTCGACTCGACGCGTTTCGCCGGCTTTACCGAGGCCCTGCGCGTGAGCCACCTTTCCGAGCAGCACGGTGTGCGCGTGGCGCCGCACCTGGTGCCGGAAGTGCATGCTCACCTGGTGTCGGCCTTCCCGCGCCTGGGTTTCGGCGTCGAGTCCCATGGCAACGCCGACCGTGATCCGTTGTGGTTCGAGCTCTTTACCGAGCGTGCCCAGGTGCGCGAGGGCCGGGTGCATCTGAACGATCGCCCCGGCTTCGGCTTCGACATCGACTGGAATACGGTCGACAAGTACCGGGTATAGGCGTCCGCACTGTGGTGTAATAACCGCTCGGGACACAGAGCCGGCACGCAGCCGGCCGCGACCGCGGCCTTGCCTTCGCAGGGCACCACCATCCAGGAGGAGTTCATGGCTACTGAAAATCGGCGCTTGCCGCGCCGCGCAGCTGTTGCACTGCTGGCCGCATGTTCCCTGTCCGCCGCTGCCTCGGCACAGACCTATCCGGTCAAACCGGTGCGGGTGATCGTGCCTTTCGCCCCTGGCGGCGGCAGCGACCTCACCGCGCGCCAGTTCTCGGCGCGGCTCACCGCGCTGCTGGGCCAGCAGTTCGTGGTCGACAACCGCGGCGGCGCCGGCGGCATTATCGGCATGGAAGCGGTGGCCAAGGCGCCGCCCGACGGCTACACCATCATGATGATGTCGGGCAGTTTCTCCGCCAGTTCGGCCACCCACCGGCCGGCTTTCGATCCGATCAACAGTATCATCCCGGTGGCCGAGTTCGGCATCACCCCCTTCGTCGTGACCGTGCATCCCTCGCTGCCGGCCAAGCAATTGAAAGACCTGATCGCGCTGGCGCGCAGCCGCCCCGGCGAACTGGTCTATGCCTCCAGCGGCGTTGGCGGGCTGACCCACCTTGCCACCGAGCTGATGAACGTGATGGCCAAGATCAAGATGGTGCATGTGCCCTACAAAAGCACCGGTGCGGCGATGACCGACCTGCTGTCAGGCCAGGCGCCGATCATCGTCGGCAGCCTGCTGCCGGTGGTGCCCCACTTCAAGACCGGCCGCCTGCGTCCGCTGGCGGTGACCACGGCCAAGCGCTGGGCTTCGCTGCCCGAGGTGCCCACGGTCGCCGAAACCCTGCCCGGCTACGAGGTCGAGCTGTGGTTCGGCACGATGGCGCCGCGCGGCACGCCGGCGGCGGTGATCGACCGCCTGAACGGTGCGGTCAACAAGGCGCTGGAGGAACCCGAGATCCGCAGGAACCTCGAAGACCAGGGCATGGTGCAGACCGGCGGCACGCCGCAAAGATTCGGCGAGCGCATCCAGAAGGACTACCAGCGCTGGGTTCGGGTGGTGAAAGAGGCCGGCATCAAGGCCGAGTAGGACGGTATGGCCGGGCAGTGATGCCTGGCCTTTTTTGGGGCGGCAAACACAGGGCATGAAGGCGAAGCGATGAATATCGTGGTGCTGGCCGGTGATGATATCGGCCCGGAAATCGTGGCGGCGGCAATGGCGGTGGTGAAGGCGGCGGATGCCGAGTTTTCGCTGGGTCTGCGTTTCAGCGATGTCGAGGTGGGCATGGCCAGCCACCGCAAACACGGCACCACCCTGACCGAAGCGGCGTTGAAAGCGGTGACCGAGGCCGACGGCGCCATCGTCGGCCCCTGCGGCATGACGGACTATCCCCCGCTGGCCGAAGGCGGCGTCAATATTCCCGGCACCATCCGCAAGCGTCTCGACCTCTATGCCAACCTGCGCCCGGCGCGCAGCCGCGCCTGCATGCCCGATGCCCGCAACGGGCTCGACGCGCTGATCGTGCGCGAGAACACCGAGGGTTTCTATTCCGACCGCACCATGTTCCAGGGCCACGGCGAGTTCATGCCGACCGAGGACCTGGCGCTGTCGGTGCGCAAGATCACGCGCCAGGGTTCGGAGCGCATCGCCCGCGTAGCCTTTGAATATGCGGCCCGGCGCAGCAAGCGTGTCACCGTGGTCGGCAAGCGCCATGTGCTGCAGATGAGCGACGGCCTGTTCATGGCGCCGGCCTACGAACTGGCGAAATCAAGGCCGGAAATCGCGCTGCGTGAAATGGACATTGATGCCATGGCGGCCGACATCTACACCCGGCCGGAGCGCCACGACGTGATCCTGATTTCCAACATGTTCGGCGACATCCTGTCGAATCTCGCGGTGGCACTGTCGGGCGGCCTGGGTCTTGCCGCGGCCATCAACGCCGGCGACCACCATGCCATCGCCAATGCGGGCCACGGCTCGGCCCCGGACATCGCGGGCAAAGGGATTGCCAATCCGACGGGCATGATCCTGTCGGCGGGCATGCTGCTGGAATGGCTGGGCATCCGTCACGGCAAACCTGCGTTCCAGCGGGCATACCGGGTCATCCAGGCTGCTGTGGATGCCGCGCTGGCCGATGCCGATGTGCGCACCGGCGACCTTGGCGGCCACGGCAACACGCAATCCTTCGCCGAGGCCGTGGTGAAGCAGCTGCGCAGCAGCAAGCTGCAGGCTGCCGTTGCGGGTTAGCCGCGGGCGCGCAGGCGCCTGACATGGCCGACCCCGGATCTTGTGCATCAAGGAGGAGGGCGATGAAAACGATCCTGGCTTCACTGTTCGCGCTGGCATCATTGCAGGCCGTTCCGGGCGCCGCCGCGCAGGCCTATCCCGTCAAGCCGATCCGTTTCCTGGTGGGCTTTCCGCCCGGGGGCGGCACCGACATCATGGCGCGCGTGGTCACCGCCAAGCTCACCGAAAGCGTCGGCCAGCAGGTCATCGTCGACAACCGGCCGGGGGCGAATGCCAACCTGGCCGCGGGCATCGCCTCGCGGGCGATGCCCGACGGCTACACCGTGCTGATGATTTCCCTGGCCCATGCCGTGAGCAAGCCGCTCTACAGGAAACTCGACTATGACCTCGAGCGCGACTTCACGCCGCTGATCAACATCGCCTCGGTGCCGATGTTCGTGGTGGTGCCGCCGGCCTCGGCGGTGAAGTCGCTGGCCGAACTGCTTGCGCTGGCGAGGGCAAAGCCGGTCAACTATGCTTCCTCCGGCGACGGCAGCCCGGAACACATCGCCGCCGAACTGTTCAAGGGGCTCGCGAAGATCGAGATGACCCACGTGCCGTACAAGGGCGGTGGGCCGAGCGCGCTGGCGCTGACTTCGGGTGAGATCCAGGTCGGTTTCAACACCGCGCCGGTCGCGGTGCCGCATATCCGCTCAGGCAAGATGCGCGCGCTGGCGGTGAGCAGCGCGAAACGCAACCCGGCATTGCCCGAAGTGCCGACGGTGGCGGAGGCGGGCGTGCCCGGCTACGACATCATCCTCTGGTATGGCGCGGTGATGCCCACGGGCACGCCGGCGGCGATCGTCAACCGCCTCAATGCCGACATCAACAAGGCGCTGAAGCTGCCGGATGTACAGCAGCGCCTGGCCGCGCTGGGCGCCGATCCGCTGGGCGGCACGCCGGCCGAGTTCGGCGCCTACATCAAGGCCGAGGTGGCCAAGTACACACGGGTCGTGCGCGAGGCGAAGCTGCAGCAGCAGTAGGGTAGTGTTTGCAGCTTCCTACTTTGCCGTAATTACTGCGAGAAGAATTACGGCGATTATTGCAATTGCTTTGAGAGTTCTGAGTTGTTTCTCAATTCTTAAACCCCATTCCGTGAAGTCGGAATAGAGGAGGGCGATTTTTCTGTCTGTTGTTTCTTCGGAAGAAAGTTCAAAGAAGGTTCGATTTTTTCGCTTTTGACGTTTGGACGAGGCGTCGGTTGCCTTGGAATAGAACAAGGTAAATCCCCCTGTGTTGAATGAGATCTCTATTCTTGTGTGAGATTTTAGTTGTTTCCATTTGTTGTCTTCAGCCTACTCCGCGAAAAACTCCTTCACCCGGTCCATCCAGGACTTCGCCCGCGGGTTGTGCCGCGCCGAGTCCTTGCTGCTGATGGCTTCGAATTCCTGCAGCAGTTCCTTCTGCCGCGCGGTGAGGTTGACCGGGGTCTCGACCACGACATGACACATCAGGTCGCCGTGGTTGTTCGAGCGCACGCCCTTGATGCCCTTGCCGCGCAGGCGGAAGATTTTTCCGCTTTGCGTTTCCGACGGGATCTTGATCTTGGCGTAGCCGTCGAGTGTCGGAATCTCGATCTCGCCGCCCATCGCTGCAATGGTGAAGGACACCGGCATCTCACAGTGCAGATCGTTGTGGTCCCGCGTGAACACCGGGTGCTGCTTGATGTGGATGACCACATAGAGGTCGCCCGGCGGCCCGCCGTTGCCGCCGGCCTCGCCCTCGCCGGAGAGGCGGATGCGGTCGCCCTCGTCGACACCGGCGGGAATCTTCACCGCCAGCGTCTTGTGCTTCTTGACGCGGCCGCTGCCCGAGCAGGTGGCGCAGGGGCTGGCGATCATCTTGCCGGTGCCATGGCATTTCGGGCAGGTCTGCTGGATCGAGAAAAAGCCCTGCTGCATGCGCACCTGGCCGTGGCCGCCGCAGGTGGTACAGGTGGTGGGCTGGGTGCCGGGCTTGGCGCCGCTGCCGTGGCAGGTCTCGCAGGACTCCATCGCCGGGATGCGGATGCGCGTTTCGGTGCCTCGCGCGGCTTCCTCAAGCGAGACCTCGAGGTTGTAGCGCAGGTCCGCGCCACGGAAAACCGAGGAGCGCCCGCGTCCGCCGCCGGCACCGCCGAAGATGTCGCCGAAGATGTCGCCGAAGGCGTCGGCGAAGCCGCCGAAACCCGCGCCCGCGCCGGCGCCTGCCGCCGCGGAAGGATCGACGCCGGCATGACCGAACTGGTCGTAGGCGGCGCGTTTCTGCGCATCGCCCAGCACCTCATAGGCTTCCTTCGCTTCCTTGAAGTGTTCCTCGGCCTTGGGGTTATCCGGGTTGCGGTCCGGATGCCACTTCATGGCGAGCTTGCGGTACGCCTTTTTCAGATCATCCTCGGAGGCATCGCGATTGACGCCGAGCACTTCGTAATAGTCTTTTTTAGCCATTGATTTAGGGGGTGAGGATCAGGGATCGAGGATTGAACTGGCTGGCGGTTGAGAAAACACCAAGGGGAGAGCACCTGGCTCCCCCCTCAATCCTCATCCCTCAATCCGGCAATTTTATTTCTTGTCTTTCACCTCTTCGAACTCGGCATCAACCACGTTGCCGTCGTCCTTCTTGCCGGCATCCGACTTCGGTGCATCACCGCCCGGGGCGGCGCCCGCGCCGGCTTGAGCCTGCTGTTCCTTGTACATCTGCTCGGCCAGCTTGTGCGAGGCCTGGGCCAGCGCCTGGGTCTTGGCCTCGATCGCGTCCTTGTCGTCGCCCTTGATGGCTTCTTCCAGGTCTTTCAGCGCGGCCTCGATCTTGCCTTTTTCGTCCGTATCGACCTTGTCGCCGTGCTCGGTCAAGGTCTTCTTGACGCTGTGGATCATCGCATCGGCCTGGTTGCGGGTGTCGACCAGCTCGCGCAGCTTCTTGTCTTCCTCGACGTTGGCCTCGGCGTCCTTGACCATGCGCTGGATCTCCTCTTCGGAGAGGCCCGAGCTCGCCTGGATCTTGA
>JAJTHX010000221.1 GCA_021300125.1 Betaproteobacteria bacterium
AACCCGACGTCGATCTGGTTCTACTCGACATCATGATGCCCGAACTCGACGGCTACGAGGTGCTGAGGCGGATGCGCCGCCGCGGCTCCAAAACACCGGTGCTGATGCTGACCGCCCGCGATGCGCTGGAGGACCGCGTGCGCGGACTCGATCTGGGCGCCGACGACTATCTGACCAAGCCCTACGACCTGCCCGAACTTGAGGCACGCGTGCGCGCGCTGATCCGCCGTGGCCAGTCCGGCGGCACAGCTGAACTGCGCCAGGGCGACCTGATGCTTGACACTGCGGGACGTCGCGCCACCATCAAAGGAGTGCCGCTGGAACTTTCAGCGCGGGAACTGGGCGTGCTTGAGGTGCTGATGCTGCGTGCCGGTCGGGTGGTGAGCAAGGAACAGCTCGCCGAACAGCTCTACGGCTGGGGCGAGGAAGTGGGCGCCAACGCGATCGAGGTCTACGTGCACCGTCTGCGCAAGAAGCTGGAGCCCTCGGGCACTGGAGTACGCACCATCCGCGGCCTGGGCTACCTGCTCGAGCGCGCCGGCCAGGACTGAGCACGCCCGCCTTGAAAGAGCGCATCCGCACGCTGCGCAACCAGCTGCTGCTGTGGGTCAGCGCGCCGCTGCTCGCGCTGTGGGTAATCAGCACCATCATCGACCATGACGTGGCCACCGCCTTCGTCAACCTGAACTACGACCGCGCCCTGCTCGACACCGCGATCGACCTCGGCCGCAGCGTGCGCGCGGTTGACGACCGCCTCTATCTCGACCTGCCGCAACCGGTGATCGAGATGCTGATCTCGGGCGAGCGCGGCCGCTACTACTACCGCGCCAACGGCCCTTCCGGCGAATACATCACTGGCGATCCGGACCTGCCGGATCCGCCCGAATCGGCGCAAAGCGACCGCGTGACCTACTACGATGAGGTCTACCGCAACGAGAAAATCCGCGCCGTGGCGCTTCGCGTGCCGGTACGCCCCGGCTCGGGCCAGGGTGCAATCATGATCCAGGTCGCCGACAAGTCGAGGCTGCGCGATGATTTTGCCCGGCAGATCCTGCTCAAGATGATCGCGCCCCAGGCAATCCTCGTGCTGCTCGCGGCGCTCACCGTCTGGTTCGGCGTCGGTATCGGCCTGCGCGGTCTGTCCTCGATCCGCGGCCAGATCGAAAGCCGCTCCGACCTTGACCTGAGTCCGCTCGATGCGGGCGGCGTACCGGCCGAAGTGCGGCCGCTGGTGCTGGCCATGAATGACCTGCTGGTGCGGCTTACCGCAACCCTCGCCGGACAGCGCCGCTTCATAGCCGACGCCGCGCACCAGCTGCGCACGCCGATCGCGGCCATCAAGGCCCAGTCCGAAATTGCGTTGCGGCAGGTGCGCGACGAGCCCGCGCGGGCCACGCTGCAGCAGCTATGCACCGCGGCGGACCATGCCGGGCATCTGGTGAGCCAGCTGCTGACGCTGGCGCGCGCCGAGCCTGGTGCGCAGAAGGCGCTCGAACGCCAGCCGGTCGATCTTGCCACACTCGCGCGTGAAACCACCATGGAATGGGTGCCGCGGGCGCTGGCGCGCGGCATAGACCTTGGCTTTGATTCGACGACGCCTGAAACAAGAACCGAGGGTGATGCCTTCCTGATCCGCGAACTGCTCAACAACCTGATCGATAACGCAATCCGCTATACCCCGCAGGACGGCAAGGTGACGGTGCGCGTGCTGATGGTGGAGCAAAGTCCGGCACTGGAAGTCGAGGACAACGGACCGGGCATCGCGAAACACGAGCGCGAGCGGGTGTTCGAGCGCTTCTACCGCATTCCCGAGAGCAGTGGCGAAGGCTGCGGCCTGGGCCTCGCCATCGTGCGCGAGATCGCCGAGGGCCACGGCGCCACGGTGGAGGTGCTCCCTGGCAGCGAAGGCACCGGCAGCCTGATCCGGGTCTGTTTCAGGCCGGGGCGGTAAGCCCTTCGTCGCCCCCGCGCGCATCCTCCTGCTGCTGCAGCGCCCACATCTGGGCATAACTGCCGCCGGCGGCCAGCAGCTCGGCATGCCGTCCGCGCTCGATGATACGGCCCTGCTCCAGCACCAGGATCTCGTCGGCGTCCATCACCGTAGACAGGCGGTGGGCAATCACCAGCGTGGTACGGCCCTGCGCAATCTCGTTCAGCTCCTTCTGGATCGCCTGCTCGGTGCGTGAATCCAGCGCCGAGGTGGCCTCGTCGAAAATCATCACGCGCGGATTCTTCAGGATCGCGCGCGCTATCGCCACTCGCTGCTTCTCGCCGCCGGAGAGCTTGAGCCCGCGCTCGCCGACCATGGTCTCGTAGCCGTCGGGAAGGCCCTCGATGAAATCGTGGATGTGTGCCGCGCGGGCGGCGGCTACCACTTCCTCGCGGCTGGCCGAGGGACGCCCGTACTGGATGTTGTAGAGGATCGTATCGTTGAACAGCACCGTATCCTGGGGAACGATCGCGATCGCGGCGCGCAGGCTGGTTTGCTTGAGCCCGCGGATGTCGACACCACCGACACTGACCGCACCGCCGGTGACGTCGTAGAAGCGGTAGAGCAGCCGCGCCAGCGTCGACTTGCCCGCACCGCTGGAACCGACCACCGCGACCTTGGCCGCGGGCGGAATTTCGAAGCTCATCCCGTGCAGGATCTGCCGCCGCGGGTCATAGCCGAAATCGACGGCCTCGAAACGCACCGCAGCCGGCCCCTGCGGCAGCTCCACCGCGCCAGGTGCATCATCCACCTCGCGGTGCTGCTCGAGCAGACCGAACATGCGCTCCATGTCGATCAGCGCCTGCTTGATCTCGCGGTAGGCCATGCCGAGAAAATTGAGCGGGATGTAGAGCTGGATCAGCAGCGCGTTGACCAGCACCAGATCGCCCAGTGTCAGGTCGCGCGCCACCACGCCCTGCGCGCACAGGATCATCAGCAGTGTCGCCGCCACCGCGATGATCGCGGCCTGGCCGACATTGAGCAGGCCGAGCGAGGCCTCGTTGCGCACCGCCATCACCTCGTAGCGCTGCAGGTTGTCGTCGTAGCGCCTCGCCTCGAATTCCTCATTGTTGAAATACTTGACGGTCTCGTAGTTGAGAAGGCTGTCGATGGCGCGGGTGTTGGCCTTGGAGTCCAGCTCGTTGGCGCGCTTGCGGATCGCGGTGCGCCATTCGGTGATGCCGATGGTGAAGGCAATGTAGACAACCACCGCGGCAAAAGTGACCGCTACAAAGCGCCAGTCGAACTTGGCGAACAGCACTGCCGCCACCAGCACGAATTCCAGCACCACCGGGATGATCGAGAACAGCATGAACGACAGCAGCGTGGAAATGCCGCGGGTGCCGCGCTCGATGTCGCGCGACATCCCCCCGGTCTGGCGGTCGAGGTGAAAGCGCAGCGACAGCGCATGCAGGTGGCGGAACACCGCCAGCGCGACACGGCGGGCGGCGCGCTGCGTCACCGGCACGAACACCACGTCGCGCAGTTCGGCAAACAGTACAGTGGACAGCCGCAGCAGGCCGTAGGCGAGCAGCAGCGCGAGCGGCAGCACCAGCACGCCACGGGAAGCATCGAGCGAATCGACGATGTCCTTCATCACCAGCGGCACGCCGACGTTGGCGAACTTCGCCGCGATCAGCAGCAGCATCGCCAGCACCACGCGCCACTTGTGCTCCCACAGGTAGGGCAGCAGCATCGGCACCACGCGCCAGTCGCGGCGCGCGGCCTTGCCCGCCCCAGCCTGCGGCGCATTGGCCGCAGCCGTGTGTGCAGCGCTCATGCCGTGCTCCGGCATGAAAAAAATTTATTAATTAAATCAATGGGTTGCATATTCATTGTTCAGGCAGTGGCCGGCACGATACGGCGGACATCGTGTGCAGCGATTATCGCATCGGACGGGCGCAGCACCGGCCCCATCCCCGCATTCAGAGGCGTTCCAGTTCAGCCATCAGCGGGGCGTGGTCGGACAGCCGCGACCAGCGGCGGTCGCGCTGCACGCGGGTGCCGCGCACCCTGAAACCGCGCACGTAGATGCGGTCCAGCCGCAGCATCGGCAACGCCGCCGGAAAGCTGCGCGCCGGCGCGCCGCCTGACAGTTCGAACACTTCGTGCATATTGAGCGGATGGGCGAATTCCTGGGTGGCGCGTTGGCGCCAGGTCCAGTCGTTGAAGTCGCCGGCAACGATCAGCGGCGCATCCGCTGGCACCAGCCGCTCGATGCGCTGGCGCAGGCGCTCGAGCTGGCGCGAACGGCCGCGCGCGGTGAGCGCAAGGTGCACGCAAACCGCATGCAGTGTCTGCGGCCAGCCCGGCACTGCGATTTCGCAATGCAGCAGCCCGCGACTCTCGTAACGATGGGCCGACACATCCTCGTTGTCCCAGCGCAGGATCGGATAGCGCGAGAGCAAGGCGTTGCCGTGGTGGCCGGCGTCATACATGGCGTTGCGGCCATAGGCATGGTTCGGCCACAACGTGTCGGCAAGGTACTCGTACTGCGACTGCGCAGGCCAGTCTCGGTGGCGCCGGGCATGGCCTTCGTGGGCGCCGAGCACCTCCTGCAGGAACACCAGGTCGGGATGCAGGGCATGCAGCTCATCGCGCAGCGCACGCAGCGACGGCCGTCGCGAGAACAGCGGCGTGGCCGGAAAACCCTTGTGGATGTTGTAGGTGGCGACGCTGAGCTGCCGCGGCGCCACGCGCATGGAGTACGTCAGGACACCGCGAGCATGCGGTCAAGCGCGATGCGGGCGAGTTCGGCCTCGTAGGCCGGCACCTTGATCTGGTTGACCACCTTGCCCGCGACGAGGTTTTCGAGCGCCCAGGCGAGATGCTGCGGATCGATGCGCTGCATGGTCGAACACATGCACACGGTCGGCGCCATGAACTGCACCGACTTGCCCTGCGGCCGGAGCTCCTCGGCGATGCGGTTGACCAGGTTCAGTTCGGTGCCCACCAGCCAGCGCGACCCGGGCGGGCTCGAGGCGATGGTCTTGATGATGTAGTCGGTGGAGCCGACGTAGTCGGAGAGCTTGCACACCTCGAAGTTGCACTCGGGATGGCTGATCACCAGCCCGCCTGGATGCTGCTGGCGCCAGCGCAGGATGTGCTGCGCCTGGAACATCTGGTGCACCGAGCAGTGCCCTTTCCACAGCAGCACCTTGGCCATCTTGATCTGCTGCGGCGTGAGGCCGCCCAGCGGCAGGTCGGGATCCCACACCAGCATCTCCGACAGCGGGATGTCCATCAGGTAGCCGGTCCAGCGGCCGAGGTGCTGGTCGGGGAAGAACAGCACTTTTTCACGGCGGCCGAAAGCCCAGTTCAGGATCTGGCGCGCGTTGGACGAGGTGCAGACAATGCCGCCATGCTCGCCGCAGAAGGCCTTGAGGTCGGCGGCGGAATTGATGTAGGTGATCGGCGTGATGTGCTGGTCGGGATCGATCACTTCGGCAATTTCACGCCAGGCGCGCTCGACCTTGGACAGGTTGGCCATGTCGGCCATCGAGCAGCCGGCATTCATGTCGGGCAGGATCACCTGCTGCGTCGGCCGCGACAGGATATCGGCCACTTCGGCCATGAAGTGCACGCCGCAGAACACGATGTACTCCGAATCGGTCTGCGCCGCGAGCTTGGACAGTTGCAGCGAATCGCCGGAGAGGTCGGCGTGTTTGTAGACATCGGCGCGCTGGTAGTGGTGGCCGAGCAACACGACTTTTTTGCCGAGCTTTTTCCGCGCGGCAACGATACGCGCGTCGCAATCTGCATCGGCAAGCGGTTTGAAACGGTCAAAGGCAATCGTCTCGGCGTCCATCATCCGGCCCTGTTCAGGTCAGCCCCTTGCGGGGAAAAGTGCGGAATATTGCAGCAATTTGACAAAAAAACCAATCCTGGATTCCCGCGCGTTCAGGACAATTTGATGCGCTGCGGCAACTGGCGGATGGCCTCGGCGTTGCTCCACGAAAACACCCGTTCCGCCGCCTCCCGCCAAGGCAGCCAGCACTGCGCCAGATGCTCGCGCGGCGCCAGCCGGACCTCGCATCTGGCGGGCAAAGTGAGCGCGAAGACATGCTCGGTGTTGTGGGTAACCCCGGGCGCGTAACGGTGGCGCCAGTGAGGGTAGATTTCATAACGGTTCTGCAATTGCCAGTCGGCGAGCGCGTCCTCAGTCACTGAGAGGCCGGTCTCCTCGGCCAGTTCCCGCCGCGCCGTTTCAACCAGGGTTTCGCCGGCATCCTGGCTGCCAGTGACCGACTGCCAGAATCCCGGCCGGTCGGCGCGTTCGAGCAGCAACACCTCCAGATCGCGGGTATGCACCAGCACCAGCACCGACACCGGAATCTTGTAGCCGCTCATTTGTAGCCGCTCATTTTTGGCCGCTCATTTGTGGCCACTCATCGCGGCAGCGGCGGCAGCGCAGCGCTGTCTGCGATCACCACGAACAGCCGCGAATGCGCGCTCCAGAATCGCGCAGACTCGGCAAGAATCTCCTCCAGCACCCCGGCGTCAGCCGCGGCGGCCTCGCGCCAGCGCTGGTAACCCCGCAGATGAAGCAGCACACCGCCCCCGATCCATGACAGGTCCTGAAGGCAGTCGGCCAGCGCATCCCAGTTGCCGCCGAAACCCTCGGGAAAACGCAAGGCCCGCGCAAACGCGGCAAGCAGGCCGCGCTTGCCGCGGACGCGGCGCAGGTCGATCTCCAGCCAGTCCGCGCCG
>JAJTHX010000013.1 GCA_021300125.1 Betaproteobacteria bacterium
GCGGACCTCAAGTATTTTGACGGTTCGCTGGCAAAGATCGACCGCGTGCCGCCGGATGTCCGCAGCCTCTATGCCACCGCTTTCGAGATGGATCCGGGCTGGCTGGTCGAGTGCGCGGCGCGCCGCCAGAAATGGATCGACTAGTCGCAGTCGCTGAACATCTACATGGCCGGCGCCTCGGGCAAGAAGCTGGACGACACCTACAAGCTGGCCTGGCTGCGCGGTCTCAAGACCACCTACTACCTGCGCACGCTGGGCGCGACTTCGGCCGAGAAATCGACGGTGCGCGCCGGCCAGCTCAACGCGGTGCCCGCCGACGGCGGCCTTGCGGAAGAGCAGCCCAAGGTGTGCTCGATCCTCGATCCGGAATGCGAAGCCTGCCAGTAAGCGCGGCTGAAGAAGGCTGAATCAGGGAAACGTTCAAGTTCTGTTGTTGTAGGTTGCATGAAGGGCGCAAGGCAGGGTCACTGTCAATAACGATCAAGACCCGCCGTCCGCCCGAACAAGTGTCCACCGACAACGCCAATAAAGGAGACTGAAGATGCTGCAATTCGAAGATTCCGTGCCCTCCGGTGCCGGCCTGCTCAAGCAGGCCCCGGCAGTCCAGGCGCGGGACGATGGCGAGGCCGAAGCCCGCCGCGTCAACATCGCCGACAAGCGGGTGATCAACGGCCAGACTGACGTCAACCAGCTGGTGGCGTTCAAGTACAAGTGGGCCTGGGACAAGTACCTGTCTGCCTGCGCCAATCACTGGATGCCGCAGGAAATCCAGATGAGCCGCGACATCGCCCTGTGGAAGGACCCCAACGGCCTGACCGAAGACGAGCGCCGCATCGTCAAGCGCAATCTCGGCTTTTTCGTCACGGCTGATTCGCTCGCGGCGAACAACATCGTGCTCGGCACCTACCGCCACATCACCGCGCCGGAGTGCCGCCAGTACCTGCTGCGCCAGGCGTTTGAGGAGGCGATCCATACCCACGCCTACCAGTACATCGTCGAGAGCCTGGGCCTCAATGAAGGCGAGATCTTCAACGCCTATCACGAGGTTTCGTCGATCCGCGACAAGGACGAATTCCTGATCCCGTTCATCGACGTATTGACCGATCCCTCGTTCAAGACCGGCACGCCCGAGAACGACCAGAAGCTGCTCAAAAGCCTGATCGTGTTTGCCTGCCTGATGGAAGGCCTGTTCTTCTACGTCGGCTTCACGCAGCTCCTCGCGCTGGGCCGCCAGAACAAGATGACCGGTGCCGCCGAGCAGTACCAGTACATCCTGCGCGACGAGTCGATGCACTGCAATTTCGGCATCGACCTGATCAACACCATCAAGATGGAAAACCCGCACCTGTGGACCGCCGAGTTCCGCGAGGAGCTGAAGGTGCTGTTCCGCAAGGGTGTCGACCTCGAATACCGCTACGCCGAGGACACCATGCCGCGCGGCGTGCTCGGCCTGAATGCCGGCATGTTCAAGGAGTACCTGCGCTTCATCGCCAACCGGCGCGCGCAGCAGATCGGCCTCGATGTGCTGTTCGAGGGGGCGACCAACCCCTTCCCGTGGATGGCGGAAATGATCGATCTGAAGAAAGAGCGCAATTTCTTCGAGACCCGCGTCATCGAGTACCAGACCGGCGGCGCGCTGTCCTGGGAGTGACATGATCCTGGCCGGGGAGAACAAAACGGAAGTTTTTCACCAAAGCCCGGACTCCGGCGTCCAGCGCCGGAGTCGCCAGCTCCAGCCTCGTGGCCGGCGGCGCTTTGCCCTGCGCCATATGCCGCAGGGGGGGCGCTGCCGGCTTCGTTTCGTACAGTCTCCAAACCCACGATAGAGGGAACAGCCCTTGGCACTCAGTCTGAAGGTCAGGCGTTACCGCAGCCGCAGGCCGCACCTGCATACCGTCACCGAGCTCAGGACCGAGGACAATTGCACACTGTGGCTGCGCTTTGACGACGGGCTTGAGGGACACGTCTATCTGGGTGACCTGGTCGAGGAAACCGCGCTGGCAGTACTCACCGACGCAGCGCTGTTCAGCCGCGTGGCTTTTGATCCGGTGTCCAACCTGCTGACCTGGAGCGGCGGGGTGCGCATCGATCCGGACATGCTTTACCGCAATCTTGCCTACAAGGCGGGTGCCGTGCTGCAATGAGCACCAAGCACCGGCAGGTTTGAGTCATCCACCACTGAATCCACGGGAGGCCAGCATGGCTAAGGCGAAGAAAAAGGCTGCGAAGAAGAAAACCGCGAAGAAAAAGGTCGCCTTGAAAAAGACCGCGCCGAAAAAGAAAGCCGCGAAAAAGGCACTGCGCAAGACCGCGGCAAAACCGGCGGGCCGCAAGGCGGCCAAAAAAAAGCCGGCTAAAAAGCCGGCTGTGAAAAAAGCAGTCAAGAAAAAGCCTGCTGCGGCAAAACGGCCGGCCCCCAAAAAACCGGCACCCAAGACTGCGGCACCCGCTCTGGCGGCTGTCCGTCCGATCGCGATTCCCGGAGCCTGGCCGTTCCCGATGGGAAACAAACCCTGACTCGCTGGCTTCAAGGCGGAACTGAAACGGGAGTAACCGGATCCGCCTGGAGGCCCGAACCGGACCGTAACAGCAGGAAGGCAAAGATACCCAATCTGTTCCGGGCGGACAAGGCGGCTGCCTTGTCCATATGATTTTTTAGGGATAAAAACCCTTAAAAATCAATGGCCTATACAAGTTTGTTAAATATTCTCAGCCTGGCGTCAGGGCTAATTCAGGCAGCCCGGGCGGGGCAATCCGGCCTCGCGGCGCCGGTCGCGCCGCGGTCCGTATCAGCGTGAATCCGCGCAGACTTCGGCACAGGCCTTGATGGCCTGCGAGACTTCGGCGTCTCCAATATGCCGATGCGTGACAAAACGCAGCGAACGCGGATCGGCCGGACTCACTGCAATTCCTTTCTCGCGAAATGCATCGGACCACTGTGCCGCGCTGCGGCCGCTGTGCGCGACACTGACGCGCACGATGTTGGTTTCCACCATCGCCGGATCGGCAAGCCGCGCATCAATGGCGTGTAAACCCTCGGCCAGCGCGCGCGCGCGGCGATGGTCTTCCGGCAACCGCTGCGCCATGGTTTCGATGGCGACAATGCCCGCGGCCGCGATCAGGCCGGCCTGGCGCATGTTGCCGCCGACCATGCGGCGGAAGGCCCGCGCCCGTTCGATGAAAGGTTTCGGCCCGCACAGCACCGAGCCAACCGGCGCGGAGAGGCCTTTGGATACGCAGAAGCACACCGAGTCGGTGTGACGGGCGATCTCGGCCACGCTGACACCGAGTGCCGCCGCCGCGTTGAACAGCCGCGCGCCGTCAGTGTGCACCGGCACGCCATGCTCCCGCGCCAGCACATGCACGCGCTGCATGTGGACCAGCGGCAGCACCGCGCCGCCGGCGCCGTTATGGGTGGTTTCCATGCAGACCAGCGCGGTGCCGAAGTTGTTGCGCGTCATCGGCCGGATCGACTCGGCGAGCAGCGCCTCATCCATCGCGCCGCGCGTGCCGGGAATCGCCTTGTAGAACACCCCGGCGACTGCCGCGAGTCCGCCGAGTTCGGTGTTGAGCATGTGCGCGCCGCGCTCCAGCAGCACTTCACCGGCGCGGGAGGTGTGCGCGAGCACCGCCACCAGGTTGGTCATGGTGCCGCTGGGCATGTAGAGCCCGGCCTCCTTGCCGGTGCGTTGCGCGGCCAGCGCTTCCAGCCGCTGCACCGTGGCATCACCGTCGCGCGAATCGTCACCCTGGGAGGCGCATTGAATCGCGGCCAGCATTTCCGGCGTCGGGCGGGTCACGGTGTCGGTGCGCAGGTCAATCAGTTCGTTCATCGCGGACTTCCGTTTCGGGTTAATGACATTCGGCTTCGCCGGCAGGCTGGCGCGGCTGCCGGACATAGCCGAACCGGGCCGGTGCCTCCACAGAGCGCAACGGCGCGACTTCGACCAGCCCTTGCGCGGTGAGCAGGCTCAGGTCCGCGGTTTTTCCGGCCTGCAGCTGTTCCAGCGCGTCGTTCAGTGCCGCAGTGGATGGCGGCTTGCCGCGTGCATCGCAGAGCAGGTGGACCAGTCCATCGAGATCGCGGTCATGCACCAGGCCCGGCCCGAGTTCAGTGTCGAGCAGCAGTGCACCGACCTCGTCGAGGTAGGCGCCGCGGATCGTGTGGATGGCCTGGCCGGTGTGGGTATGGAAAGGCGCGGCGGCCGTGCCGCCGCTGCGCACCACCCAGGGTGTGTAGTCGAGCAGCACATAGACCCGTTGCGGGCCGTTCTGCACGAACCAGCGGCCCAGGTCATCGCAGCCGTAGTTGCGGCCAAAGAATTCGCGAATGCCGGGGTTGTGCACCGGCTCGCCCTTGAGCAGCCAGTCGCCGCGGCGCGACAGTGACAGCCAGCCGAAGACCGCCGGCACATTGGGCCACTTGGCCATGCCGCGGAGTACCAGCTCATCCATTCAGCCCGCCCTCCTGCTGCCGGCGGTTCTGCGCCGCTGCCCGCGAGCTGACCTTCGGTTAACGAGTCCGCGGCGCGCCGGCGCATCGGGCCACTGGGCCATGCCGCGAAGTACCAGCTCATCCATTCAGCGCGCTCTCCTGCTGCCGGCGGTTGTGCGCCGCTGCCCGCGAGCTGACCTTCGGTTAACGAGTCCGCGGCGTGCCGGCACATTAGGCCATGGGGCCATGCCGCGGAGTACCAAATCATCCATCCCGCGAATTTATCACGCAGACCCTGACCCCGAAGCCGCGCAGCCTGCGTTTGCAGTGGCATGAGCTGGAGTGGCGCAGTCAACCCCATGAGCTTGCCGGCGGTGGAAGGGCGGATCGGATCCGGCCGTCGGTTGTCCGCGGGCGGTTGCCGCCTTGCAGGGACGACTGCATACTCGCCCCCCGTGAGCCCCCCAGACGAAGACGCCGGCGACGAGGCACTGATGCTGGCCTACCGCGACGGCGATGCCACCGCCTTCGACAGGCTCTATGAACGCCATCGCGGCGGCGTGTTCCGTTACCTGCTGCGCCAGTGCCGTGACGCCGCGATCGCCGAGGAACTCTTCCAGGATGTGTGGATGAACCTGATCCGGGCCCGCGCGGGCTATGCCGTGCAGGCGAAATTTGCGACCTGGCTTTACCGCATCGCCCACAACCGCCTGATGGACCACTTCCGCGGCCGTCCGGGCCTGACGGTTTCGCTCGATGAAGAGACTGCGGTGCTGCCGCCGGAAACTGAAGCACCGCGTGCCGACCGTCCCGAAACGCAGGCCGAGATCCGCGAACAGGCGGCACGACTGCTGGCGCTGCTGGAGGCGTTGCCGTCCGGGCAGCGCGAAGCCTTCCTGCTGCAGCAGGAGGCAGGACTCAGCGTCGAGGCCATTGCCGAGGCCACCGGCGTCAGCCGCGAGACCGCGAAAAGCCGGTTGCGCTATGCCGTGGCCAAACTGCGGCTCGGAATGCAGGACCAGGGATGCAGACATGAGTGAACCGGTGACTGATCCGCTGCGCGATCCGCAACTGGAGGCGGCCTATCGCGCCGGCTCTGCCGAACTTCCGCTGCCGCGGCTCGATGAACGCATTCGTGCCGCGGCCCGGCGCGAGGCCGGCAGCGGGCCGCGGGCCCTTGGCGTTCCACCGCGGTGGCGGGCGCCGTTTGCGATGGCTGCGGTGCTGGTGCTGTCCCTCGGCCTGGTGCTGATCCTGCGCGATCAGGGCGCCGACCGCCTGGATGGGCCACCGCTGGCTTCCACTGAAACAACGCCGCGTCCGGCAGCCGCCGACCCTGTGCCGCCGGCGCCGCCCGCTGCGGCCAGCGCATCACCTTCGGCGCCGCAGGAGGAGAAGGCGTCCAGTCAGCGCAAGGCCCCGCTGCCCCCGGCACCTGTCGCCGCCGCTGAAACGCCGGCCGCGGCGCCAGCGCGCATCGAATCCGCCGCGGTTGCAGCCCCGGCGGCGGAAGGGCGCAGCCCCGAGGCTGCCGCTCCCGCACCGCGGGCCCTGATGCGGGCGCCGGCTGCACCGGCCGCCGACGTGGCCCGTGCCGCCAGTGTCGCCGCCGTGCCGCCCTGGCAGGACCTGCAGGACAAGCCGGCGGAACAGTGGCGCCTGCGCATCCTCGAACTGTGGCGCGCGCAGCGGGTCGCCGAGGCGGAAGCCCTCGAGGCCGAATTCCGCAAGCGCTTCCCCGAAGAACGACTGCCCGAATGGAAACAGCCATGAGCATCCCCGGCGACGATCCCGAACCGGTCAAGCCCGAAGCCCCTGAACCCTGGCAGTGTTGCCAGAGCGGCTGCGATCCCTGTGTCTATGACCGCTATTGGGAAGCGCTCACTAACTATGAGAAGGCGCTGGAGGCCTGGCAGGCCCGTCATCCTGGAGCCGCCGGGGAACAAAATAAATAATTGATTTTATTGATTATTTTATTTTGACCCCGGCCGATTTCAGGCAATTAGGAACGCCCTGCGGCCAAACCGCTCAAAAACACGGCTTTTCAAGGGCAAACCGCCGCTCCAGCCGTGCTGCTGCATAAATTATTGTTAATAAACAATAGGTTAAAAAATGTTGCATTGCAGAAAACAGTGCCGGTAAACTCCGCGACCACCTTATTTCGGTGGCCCCCCTCAAAACAGGCCTGAAACGCCGGTTTCGGGTTGCGGGGGTGGGGCGAGACCCCTAGAATTGCGCAGCTTTTTTGAGTGGCCCACAACCGGTAGTGGTATTGGGCTGAACGAGTCCAGTAAGGAGAACGACGTTACCGTAGCGAGGTAACTGCCTGCACCGCCTCGATGGCCGTGCCATCCGAAAGGAGGTTTTGCATGTTTGCAAAATCGGTTTCAGATTCATGCATTGCGGACCGCCCGGCAGATGCTCTGCCCCGGATTCGCCAGTTGCTCACGCTGGTCCTCGTCCTGACCAGCCTTTCCACCCTGATCGCACTGCTTGAAGAACGCCTCGGTATCCCGGCCTTAGGTTCGGCCCTGGCCGTCGTCCAGCAGGAAGCGACCGCGATTTCCGCGCTGGTTCTGCCCCAGGCCCAGCCCGAGGCGGTGCCGGCGGACGATCTGCGCCATGTCGCCCTGGCTGAATTCCTGGCCAAGCGCTACAAGGTGGCCCAGGACCTGACCCTGGATTTCGTGCGCATCGCCCACGCCGAGGGCGCCCGGGTCGGACTCGATCCGCTGCTGATCATGGCGGTCATCGCCGTGGAGTCCCGCTTCAACCCCATTGCCGAAAGCGTGATGGGCGCCAAGGGCCTGATGCAGATCATTCCGCGTTTCCATACGGACAAGCTCGCAGCCTTCGGCGGCGAGCGCGCCGTGTTCCAGCCCGAGGCCAACATCCGCGTCGGCACCCGCATCCTGCGCGAGTACCTGACCAAGACCGGCAACCTCGGCATCGCGCTGCAGATGTATGCCGGCGCGCTGAACGACGACAACGACACCTACACGACCAAGGTGCTGGGCGAGAAACAGCGCCTGCAGCAGGTCGTGGCCACGCTCGCCGAACCGGCCGCCGGCACGACCCGCGTGTCGCAGCGTCGCGAGCGCAAGCCCGAGATGCCCCTGGGCGAGCGTATCTGAGGGGTCGCCGCCGCCTTGGCGAGCATCCGCATCCGCTGGCCCGCTGGCTCGGCCCTGGCCGACCTCGATGACGGGCCGACGGTGCGCGCCCTGCTGGCCGCGCTGCCCTGTGAATCCAGCGTCAACACCTGGGGCGAAGAGGTCTATTTTTCCCTGCCGGTAAAGGCGGCGCTGGAACCCGGCGCGCAGCAGGTGGTGCCGCCCGGCAGCGTCTGTTTCTGGGTGGACGGCAGCGCGCTGGCCCTGCCCTGGGGCCGCACCCCGGTCTCCCGCGGCGACGAATGCCGCCTGGTCAACCCCTGCAACGTGCTCGGCCGCCTGCGCGGTGATCCCTCGGTGTTGAAGACCGCCCGCGACGGCGATCCGGTCACGGTCGAAGCCGCCTGATTTCCGCCCGCTGGCAGCGGGCCCTGCCTATAATCGTCCGGTCATCTCCGGGAGTCATCATGGCCGACCAGAACAACCCGCAGGATTTTTTCGAATTCATGCAGAAGATGTGGAACCCGATGGGTTTCCCCATCCCCGGCATGGTCGCGCCGACGATGAACCCTGAAGAC
>JAJTHX010000380.1 GCA_021300125.1 Betaproteobacteria bacterium
CGGGGAGCCGACTTCATTTAACAGGGTGACGTGGGCTTTTTTGGAAATTTCGATGCGCCGCGCAAGGGTGTCGGCCTGGCCCTGCTCGTCAAAGGCCATCACCACCACAGCCGCGCCATAGCGCTTGGCGAGAAGCGCCTGCTGCTTGAAGGGCTCCACACCCTCCTTCATGCTGATCGAGTTGACGATGGCCTTGCCCTGCACGCACTTCAGCCCCGCCTCGATGACTTCCCACTTCGAGGAGTCGATCATCACCGGCACCCGCGAAATGTCCGGCTCGGAGGCGATCAGGTTGAGGAAGGTGGTCATCGCCGCCTTCGAGTCGAGCATCGCCTCGTCCATGTTGACGTCGATGACCTGGGCACCGCTCTCCACCTGCTGACGCGCCACCGATACCGCCTCGGCGTAGTTGCCGGAGAGGATCAGCTTGGCGAAGGCGCGCGAGCCGGTGACGTTGGTGCGCTCGCCGACGTTGACGAACAGCGAGTCGTCACCGATGTTGAGCGGCTCCAGCCCCGACAGGCGCATCTTTTTCTCGATCACCGGCACCTTGCGCGGTGCGACGTCCCTGACGATGTCCGCGATCGCGCGGATGTGCGGCGGCGTGGTGCCGCAGCAGCCGCCCACCACGTTGACGAAGCCGCTGTGGGCGAAATCCAGCAGGTAGCCGGCGGTGTCATCCGGCAGTTCGTCATAGCCGGTCGGCGCCAGCGGATTGGGAAGGCCGGCGTTGGGATAGGCACAGACGAAGGTGTCGGCGATGTTCGACAGCTCCTCGATATACGGGCGCATCAGCTTGGCGCCGAGCGCGCAGTTGAGGCCGATGGTCAGCGGCTTGGCGTGGCGCACCGAGTTCCAGAACGCCTCCGGCGTCTGGCCCGACAGGGTGCGGCCCGAAGCGTCGGTGATGGTGCCCGAGATCATGATCGGGATCTCGAGGCCCTTCCCGGCGCAATACTGGTCGATCGCGAACAGCGCGGCCTTGGCGTTGAGGGTGTCGAAGACGGTCTCGACCAGGAACAGGTCGATGCCGCCGTCGACCAGCCCTTTCACCGCCTCGCTGTAGGCCGCTACCAGCTGGTCGAAGCTGGTATTGCGCGCGCCCGGGTCGTTGACATCGGGCGAGATTGAAGCGGTGCGCGTGGTCGGCCCCAGCGCGCCGGCGACGAAGCGCGGCCGTGACGGGTCTTTTTTCTCGTAGGTGTCAGCGGCAGCCCGCGCCAGCCTCGCCGCCTCCACGTTCAGCTCATAGACCAGGTCTTCCATGTGGTAATCGGCCATGGCGACCGAAGTCGAGCTGAATGTGTTGGTCTCGATGATGTCGGCGCCGGCGTCGAGGTACTGCTCATGGATCTCGCGGATGATCTGCGGCTGGGTCAGCACCAGCAGGTCGTTGTTGCCCTTGACCTCGTGGGCGAAGTCCCTGAAGCGCTTGCCGCGGTAGGCGGCCTCGTCCAGCTTGTAGGTCTGGATCATGGTGCCCATCGCGCCGTCGAGGATCAGGATGCGGCGTTTGAGCAGTTCGGGAAGCTGGCGGATGCGCGGGTTCATGACCAGGTGGAGCGCCGCTCAAAGCAAGCCGGCACGACGTATAAACCCTGAATTTTATCATGCACTTACGTGATGGCCGGCGCCCGCCTATAATGCCGTCCCCGTTCCCGAGGCACGCGCCATGAAACATCTTGAGCCGCAACAGGCCTACGATTTCCTGAAGCAGAATCCGAACGCGCTGTTCATCGACTGCCGCAGCGAAATGGAATACCTCTTCGTCGGCCACCCGGTCGGCGCGATCCATGTCGCCTGGAACGACGGACCGAACTGGGACATCAACCCGCACTTCGTGGCCCATGTGAAAAAAGCGGCGAGTGTCGACCGGCCCGTCGTGGTCATCTGCCGCAGCGGCAACCGTTCACTCGACGCCGGGCGTGCGCTGGAGGAGGCGGGCTTCACCCAGGTCTACAACGTGCTGCACGGTTTCGAGGGCGAACTCGACGACCGCCATCACCGCGGCACCGTCAGCGGCTGGCGGCGTGACGGACTGCCCTGGGAGCAGTGCTGAGCAGGCTCAGTCCTGCGGCCTGCGCGCCCCCAGCCAGTCGCGGATGCACTGGCGAACCGGGTCAAAGCTGCGCTGCTTCTCGAAGAAAAGATGAATGTCGCCCTTGCGCAGGCCGGACTGCATGGCGCGGTTCATGGTCTGACCGCTGACGATCAGGCGCAGCGTATCGGGATACAAGGCCTTGACCCGGGCCAGGAACTGGGCACCGTTCATGCCCGGCATCGAAAAGTCCGACACCACAATGTCGGCCCGGTGCTCACGCAGCAGCTTCAGCCCTTCTTCGCCGCTGGCCGCAGTCATCACCACGTAGCCCTCGGGGCGCAGGGCGCGGGCGGTGAGTGTCAACACATCCGGATCGTCGTCCACCAACAGCACGCAGGGCCGCTCGGATGCGGACGGCTGTGACGGGGGCTCGGGCTCGGCGGCAAGCTGCATGGTCGCAGGCAGCCGCGGCACGCCGTAACTTGCCGGGCGGCTGCCCAGGGTGAACTGAAAAGTCGCGCCCGCGCCAGGAGCGGACGTGGCCCAGATGTCACCGCCATGGCGGCGGATGATCCGCCGCACCGTGGCCAGCCCGATGCCGGTGCCGGGAAAATCGCTGTCGGCGTGCAGCCGCTGGAAAGCGCTGAACAGGCGGTCGGCCTGGGCCATGTCGAAGCCGGCGCCATTGTCGCGCACGAAGTAATTGAGCTGGTTGTGGTTGATGCTGCAGCCGAACTCGATCCGCGGCGCCTCAGCGCGCGCGGTGAACTTCCAGGCATTGTGCAGCAGGTTGGACAGCGCGGCGCGCAGAAGGCCGGCATCACCTCGCACCAGCAGGCCCGAGCCAAAATTGACCTGCACCCTGCGCTGCGGCTGCTCGCGCCTGAGCTCCTCGACGATGCCCTGCGCCAATGCGGTGAGGTCCACCTGCTCGACCTTGAGTTCGGCGCGCGACACCCGCGAAAGGCGCAGCAGATCCTCGATCAGCCCGGCCATGCGCGCCGCTGCGGCACGGATGCGCGCGACGTAACCGCGTTCCTGCTCATCCAGCCGATCGCCGCCATCTTCGAGCAGCACCGCGGCCAGGCCGTCAATGCTGCGCAGCGGAGCGCGCAGGTCATGCGAGACCGAGGAGGCAAAAGCCTCGAGCTCCTCGTTGGCATTGGTGAGCTGCACGGTGCGCTCGGCCACGCGCCCCTCAAGTGCGGCGTTGAGTTTCTCCACTTCGAGCGAGCGCCGCTTGAAATCGGTGACATCGCGGCTGATCGCGACCAGCCCGTCGATACGGCCTGCAGCATCCCGCAGCGGCGTCTTGGTGGTGACAAAGAACCGCGGGTTGTCAGGGGTCCCGTCGACCACCTCGCGCGCTGCGCTGGGCTGGCCGGTGGCGATCACTGCACGGTCTTCGGCATCATGGGTGGCCACGCTCTGCGGCGGCAGGAAATCCCTGTTGGTCAGCCCGACGATGTCCCTGCGGCCCTTGGCACGGACGTCGAGCCAGGCCGCGTTCGCCAGCACATACCGCAGCTCGCGGTCCTTGACGCGGATGCGGTCGGGCAGGTTGTCGATCACGGTGCGCAGCAGGTTGCGCTCGGCGGCAACCGCCTGCTGCGCCTGGCGCTGCTCGGTGATGTCGCGGGCAATGCCCAGCAGCGCCGTGATGCGGCCGGTATCGTCGTACAGCGGCGCGGCATGAATCTGCAGCCAGCGCCGCTTGCCGCGCAGGCCGCGGGTCTCGAATTCAAGCATGCCGGTATTGCCGGCGCGGATGCGGTACTGCAGGCGAACGAAGGCGCGGCGGTATTCCGGCAGCACCAGCTGCAGGAAAGGCAGCCGTTGCAGTTCCTCCAGGCTTTTGGCTTCCAGCATGCGCAGGCCGGCAGGGTTCATCTCCAGCAGTTCGCCCTCCGGGGACACGGTGGCCACGCACTCCGGCTCGGCCGCGATCACCGCGCGCAGTCGGCCTTCGCTCTCGCGCAGGCGGGCCTCGGCGACCTTGCGCGCATGGATATCCTGATACGTGCTCATGATCCGCTGCGGCTGACCGGTTTCGTCAGGCAGGATGGCCACGGAAAGGGCAACCCAGCGCAGCGCGCCGCCCTTGCACACCAGGGCCTTCTCGCGGCCGTAGGTATTGACGACTCCGCTGAGCACGCTGCTATTGTCCCGCGCCGCGATCTCCTGGTCCTGCTCGCGCGTCAGGTCGCTGGTGCTCAGGCGCAACAGCTCCTCCCGGCTGTAGCCGGTGAGCTCGCAGAAGCGGTCATTGACCGCGAGGTATGGCAGCCTGCGGTCATGGGCCGGTCGCACCGATATGCCGACACCGGCATGGTCGAACACCGCCTTGAACTGCACTTCACCGCGGCGGGCGCGTTCCTCGGCGGTCTTGCGCGCGGTGATGTCCTGGTAAATGCCGATGACACGTTCTGGCCGCCCCCCATCGTCGGGCAGCGTGGCCATCGTGAGTTCAGTCCAGATAAATTCGCCATCCTTGCGGCATATGCGTTTCTGCCGGGTATAACTGCGCTGTTCACCGCTGCGCAGGCGAACGTTGGTGGCCTCTGCAATGGCGTTGTCTTCGGCCTCGCTGAGCTGATAGGTGCTCATTCCCATCAGCTCATCGCGGCTGTATCCGGTCATTTCGCAGAACTTGTCGTTGACGGCGATCCACGGCGAACGCCGGTCAAGCAGGTTGCGCACTGTGATGCCCAGCCCGGCGTGCTCGAAAATGGCACGGAATCGGCTCTCGCTTTCACGCAAGGCCGCCTCGGCGCGTTTGCGCACATCGATATCCTCGATGAGGTTGAGGGTCTGCGCCGGCTGGCCATCCGGGTAATGCAGCACCGTCACCGTGACCTGGCCCCAGACGCGGCGGCCGTCCTTGCGGATGTACTGCTTCTCGCGGCCATAGGCAGTGATCTCTCCGCGCGCCAGCCTCGACTCGGCCTCGGCGGAGATGCCTTCTTCCCCGGGATCATGGACCCGTGCCGGCGTCAGCTCCAGCAACTCGGCCTCGCTGTAGCCGAGAAAGTCACAGAATTTCTGGTTGACCTTCTGCCAGGGCAGGTCACGGCGCCCGAAGGGCCTCATTGCCATCCCCACTGCGGCCTGGTCGAAAGCAAGGCGGAAACGCTCCTCGCTCTGGCGCAGCACGCCCGAAATGCGCGAACGCTCGGTGGCATACGCGCGCTGCCGCGCCTGTGCCCGCATCAAGGCCACCGAAAGCAGCAGCGCGAGCAGCGCGAAGGCAAGCACCCCGCTCAGCAAGCCGGAACGCACCACCGCGAGCCGGCGTTCAAGGCCCTGTCCGGAGAACCCCACGGCAACAACCATCGGATAGCCGGACAGCGCGCGGTAAGACCACAGGCCTGGACCCGCGCCCTGGTCAACGGAGACCAGCCCGCGCGGGCGACCGGCATCCGCCTCTCGCAGCAGGAACGACCAGTCGGTCTCGTTCATGCGCGCCCTGGCGTCGCCGTCGCCGTGCAGTGCACGGGTAAATCCGTCACGGCCGACCAGGGCAATCACCGCGCCTTCGCCGAAATCGCCCTCCTTGAGCACGGTGCTCCAGTAGGAAAAATCGGCCGCGACAATCGCCACGCCGGCAAAGCCGCCATCGGGCTTGTTGATGCGGCGGGTGACATGGAAAGACCATTTGCCCGAGACCCGCCCGATCACCGGCTTGCCGAAAAAGGGCTCACCGGAATCCTGACCGACATGGTGCCGGAAATGGGCAAGATCAGCGATGGAGGTGCCCGGCGGAACCGGCAGCGTGCTCATGATCAGCCGGCCCTGGGCATCGGCGACGGAGGCCACCGCAACATAATCGGCAATGTCGCGGAATTCCTCCATCAGGCTGCGCAGGTTGAGTGCCGTTCCTTCGCGCTCCACACCCTGCTTGATCCGCCGCACGGCATCGTCGACGCTGAGCAGGGTGTCGCGCGCGTGGATTTCCAGGGCCAGCGCCATGTTGCTGGCCTGGCTTTTCTGCGCCAGATGCTCGACGCGGCTGTGTGCGCTGTAGTACCACCACGCCGCGAGCATGATCAGCAGGGTAAGCGCGGCACAGCCCAGCAATGCGCTGATGTCGAACGCACGCTGCGACCACCACTCGCGCCAGCGAAGTACGGTTTTCATGGCACCCGTGCCCGGCATTGTCCGTTGCTGATCGCGGCAGGCTGCCGGTTGCGCGGCAGCCTGCCGCAATGACTGGCGCCGCGTTCAGCGGAAAAGGGCCTGCATGTCATGTGGGTTCACCGAATGGGCGGGCAGCCACCAGGCGGTAGGCACACCAGGAAGCGGCGCCACTGCACAGCAGCCCGCCCATGGCCGCCGCCAGCCCCGGGGCGGTGGCTGAAACCAAAGGCGAAACCAGGCCGGCGGTGAGTCCGGCAAACAGGCTGTGCGCGAAGCCCTGCAGGGAGGACGTCATGCCGCGCAGGCGCGGAAAAAGATCGAGCGCGAGCAGCGAGGCGCTGGGCATCGCGAAAGCCATGCCGATGGTGTAGAGCATCACCGGCAAAACCGTCCACGGCAGTGCCGGCGGCCAGTTTGCGCAGTAGACGATGTTGAGCAGTGCGGCCGCCGTCATGACCGCGTAACCGATGCCAACCGCGCGCACCGGCGAAGTCGCCCGGGCGGTGCGCCCCGACAGATAGGCACCGATCATCACGCCGCCGATTCCGGGCACGAACAGCCAGGCAAAATCGGTTTCGCCGAGGCCGAGCAGATCGTAAATCACGGCCGGTGCGGATACGACATACAGGAAGAATCCGGAAAAATTGAAAGCGATGGTCAGGCACAGCAGCACCAGCCTGGCGTCGCGTCCCAGGCGCCAGTAATTGCGCATCAGCACCGCGGCCCGGAACGGCTGCCGTGCAGCGACCGCGTGGGTTTCAGGCAAGCGCAGCAGTGTGGCCGCAAGAAGGCAGGCGCCAAAAGCCGCGAGGAACCAGAAAATCAGGCGCCAGCCGGCGATCCCCTGCAGCCAGCCGCCGATCACCGGCGCCACCGCCGGTGCAATGCCGAAAATCATGGTCACCCAGGACATCAGCTTTTGCGCCTCGTGCCCTTCCCGGCTGTCGCGGATGATGGCGCGGCCGACAATGATCCCGGCGCCGGCGGCGAGTCCCTGCACCACACGCCAGAACAGCAGTTGCGGCAGGCTCGAGGCCAGGGCACAGCCAGCAGAGGCCAGGATATAGGCAACCAGGCTGCACAGGATGACCGGCCTGCGCCCGAAGGAGTCGGACAGGGTGCCATGGAACAGCGTCATCAGCGCCGAGGCGAACAGGTAGAGGCTGAGTGTCTGCTGCAGCTGCGCCGGCGTCGCCGAAAATTCCGCGGCAATGTACGGAAAAGACGGCAGGTAGGTGTCGATCGTGAACGGACCGATCATGGCCAGTGCGGCCAGTATCGCTGCCAGCGCGGGCAGGCTGATCGGGGGTACCGATGGCTGTCGTTCGGTCATCGTGGAGATCGGCAGGCGTTGCGATCGTCGCGCGAAACCCTGGATCAGGCCCGGTGGCGATCGAAATGACGGTATTGTATGGCTTCGGCAATATGCGGCGCCGCCACGTCCGCGCTCGCGGCAAGATCGGCGATGCTGCGCGCCACCTTGAGCACGCGATGACAGGCCCGGGCCGACAGCCCAAGGCGGCTGATGGCCTGTTTGAGCAGGGCCGCGCCCTCCTCGCCCGGCGCGCAGTGCTGTTCGATCTCGCGACCCTCCAGCAGGGCGTTGGCCCTGCCCTGCCGCGCCCGGGCCCTGTCCCGCGCCGCCACTACCCTTGCGCGCACCGATGCCGAAGATTCCGCGGCGGTCTGGCGCACCAGGTCCTGCTCCGGCAGGGCGGGCACTTCGATCTGCAGGTCAATGCGGTCGAGCAGGGGCCCCGAGATGCGCCCGCGATATCGCGCCACCTGGTCCGGCGTGCAACGGCATTTGCCGCTGTGATGGCCGAGATACCCGCAGGGACAGGGATTCATTGCCGCAACGAGCTGGAAGCGGGCGGGAAAATCAGCCTGGTGGGCCGCGCGGGAAATGGTGATGCGCCCCGATTCCAGCGGTTCACGCAACACTTCAAGCACGCGGCGCTCGAACTCGGGCAACTCGTCCAGAAACAGCACGCCATGCATCGCCAGCGACACTTCGCCCGGACGCGGATGTCCGCCGCCGCCCACCAGCGCCAC
>JAJTHX010000342.1 GCA_021300125.1 Betaproteobacteria bacterium
GGCCAGCTGTTCGCGGCAGGCGGCATCATCGCCGGGCGTGCGCTGCCATAGCGGCGCCAGCGGATGTTCTGCGGCGTCGTCGTCACCGAAAATGGCCTCGAAATGGCCGGTGACCGCGTTGCGGTGTACCTCTAGCGCGGTGCTGAAAGCGGCGGGGTCGGCGTAGCCCATGCTTTGCGCCAGCCACGCGAATTCCGCTGCATCCACGGGCAGCTGCTGGGTCTGCTGGTCATCGCGGTACTGGAGCCGGTGTTCGAGGTTGCGCAGGAAGACATAGGCCTCGCGCAGCTCGGCGGCTGCGGCGGGCGAGATATGGCCGCGGGCCGCGAGTTCGGCCAGCACCGGCAGCGTGGCCTGCACCTGCAGCGCCGGCTCGCGACCGCCGCGGATGAGCTGGAATACCTGCACCGTGAATTCGATCTCGCGGATGCCGCCAGGGCCGAGCTTGATGTTGTCGCGGCGTTCGCGGCGGTTGACTTCCTGCCTCACCAGGCCGTGCAGCCCGCGCATCGCGGCGAAGGCGCTGTAGTCGAGGTGGCGGCGGAACACGAAGGGTCGCACCATCGCCATCAGTTCATGGCCGCGGTCCCCGGTGAGCACCCGTCCCTTGATCCAGGCGAAGCGCTCCCACGGGCGACCCTGGGTCACCAGATAGTTTTCCAGCATGTCGAAACCCACCACCAGCGGGCCGCTGTCGCCATACGGGCGGAGCCGGGTGTCGACACGGAACACGAAGCCGTCCTCGGTCCATTCATTGAGCGCCGCGATCAGGCGCCGTGCGAGGCGGGTGAAGAATTCGTGGTTGCTCAGCGGTCGTGCACCGTCGGTTTCGCCCTCCTCGGGATACACCAGCACGAGGTCGATGTCGGAGGAGGCATTGAGTTCGGCGCCGCCGAGTTTGCCCATGCCGACCACGTGCAGTTGCTGGATGAGGCCGTCGCCGCCGCGAGGTTCGCCATGGGTGGCCGCAAGGTCGGCATGCAGCCTGTTCACCGCGGTGCTGATGGCCACTTCCGCCAGTGCGGTCACGGTGGACACGACCTCGTCGAGGCTGGCGCAGCCGCAGAGGTCTCGCGTGATCAGTCTCGCCATCACGCGCTGGCGCAGGCGGCGCAGCGCGCGCGCAAGGCCGGCGTCGTCGGCAGTTGCATTGGCCAGTTCGGCATGCATCTGTCCGGCATCGCAGGGGTGCGCTACCGCCGAGTAGGCAGCCAGGTCCGGGTCTGCCGCGAGCAGGCGCGACAGATACCGGCTGTAGGCCGCGGCCCGGGCGGGGTCCTGGGCCGGGTTGCCGGCGCCTGAACCTGGGGCAAAACCGGAGGTCATTTCTGCAGGGATGCGATTGCCATTCGCCGCTGCCGCAGTAGACACCTGCTAGAATGGCTAAGTTGTTGTTTCATTTTTGCATTTTATTATTATTCGAATCCGCGCATGAGCCTAGCCGAAGTCCGTCGCCGGCTCCAGGGCAGTTCCCTGTGGATTTACCGTGCGCTGACCTGGGCGGTGCTGGGCTGCGGCCTGCTGTTTGCCGCCACCATCCTCACCCTGCGTTACTGGATATTGCCCGAGATCGGCCAGTACCGGGAACGTATTGCCGATGTCGTGTCGAGTGCGGCGGGGCAGAAAATCAGCATTGGCGGCCTCAGCGCGAACTGGGATGGGCTGCGTCCCCAGCTCGCCCTGTCCGACGTGGCGGTGCATGATGCCGAAGGCAGACCTGCACTCGAGTTGCCGCGTATCGACGCCACCCTGTCCTGGCGTTCCGCCCTGCTGCTGAATGTCAATTTCCATTCGCTGGAAATCCATCGCCCGCACCTGCTGGTGCGCCGCGACAGCCGTGGCGGCATCACAGTCGGCGGCGTCGCGGTTGAGGACACGCAGCAGGAGGAAGGCGGTTTTTCGAAATGGCTGCTCAGTCAGCGCGAAATCGAGATCTTCGATGCCGCGCTGGACTGGCGCGACGACATGCGTGCCGCGCCCGAGCTGCGGCTGCGCAAGGTGCAGCTGCGCATCGTCAACCGCGGCGATCGTCACCGCGTCGCGCTGATTGCACATCCGCCCGCCGAGCTGTCGGCGCCCGTGGACGTGCGTGCCGACCTGCAGGGTGATGACCTGAGCAGCATGGCTTCGCGCATGAGTGGACAGCTCTATCTGCACCTGCCGCGGGTCGACATTGCCGCCTGGCGGCAGTGGATCGACCTGCCGGTGGCGATGGCCAGTGGCGAAGGCGCCCTGCGCACCTGGTTAACGCTGGCAGAGGGTGAGCTGCAGGCGCTCACCGCCGATGCGGAATTGCGCAATGTTCGTGCACGCCTTGCTCCGGCGCTGCCGGAGCTCGAGCTGCGGCAGATCGGCGGGCGCCTGGGCTGGAAGCGCGGTGTCGGCGTGCTCGATTTCAATGCGCGCCGCCTGGGCTTCAGCACCGGAGACGGCCTGACCCTGCAGCCGGCCGACCTCAACCTCAAACTTTCAGGAAGCGGCAACGCATACAGCCGCGGCGAATTGCAGGCGAGTGCGCTCGAACTGGCGCCGCTGGTTGTCCTGGCGGACCGTCTGCCCCTGTCCGCCGAAATTCGCCGCGCGCTGGAGGCATACTCCCCGGCGGGCGGGGTTCACGAGCTTGCCGTGAAATGGGATGGGGTCTGGCCGGCGCTGAAGACCTACGCCCTGCGCGGCCGTTTCCACGATCTTTCGCTGCGCCAGCATGGCAGGTTCCCGGCGTTTTCGGGATTCAGTGGCAGCATCGACGGCAACGAGCGTGGCGGTCTCCTGCAAGTGTCCAGCCAGAAGGCGCAACTGGAGAAGCCGGGCGTGTTCCGCGAAAAACTGCAGTTCGACAGCCTCACCGGACAGCTGGGCTGGACGCGGCAGGCCCAGGCCACGGAGCTGCGCTTCAGCAATTTCGCGTTCTCCAACCGCGATCTTGCCGGCACCCTGTTCGGCAGTTACCGCACCGTGGCCGACGGACCCGGCAGCGCAGATCTCACCGGGCACCTGACCCGTGCCGCCGCTGCACGGGTGTCGGCCTATCTGCCGCTGCAGGTTGGCCCGTCCTCCCGCGCCTGGCTGGATCGCGCCTTCA
>JAJTHX010000370.1 GCA_021300125.1 Betaproteobacteria bacterium
CTTTTTCTTTTTTTCCAGCTCGGATTCCCTGGCCTTGTCCTCGGCGCGCTTTTTCTTCTCCGCTTCCAGCGCCGCCTGCTCCTTGAGCTTGCGTTCCTTTTCCTGCTTGTCCTTCAGCGCGATGTCGGCCTTGGGCGCCGGCTCGGGCTTCTGCGGCTGTTTGGCTTCGACTTTCGGCTGCGGAGGCGTCGGCACCGGCGTCGCTTCCGGCGGAGGCGGCGTCTCCTCCCGTGGCGCCATCGAGGGCAGTTCGCGCCACAGCTCGGCAACGGCCACGGTATCCATCTTCTGCTGTTGCCAGCTGACGCCGAACACCAGGAGGGCAAGCAGCGCCAGATGCACCGCGAAGGTCAGCGCGCCGGCCCAGGCTTCCTCGAGCGAATGCAGCGCAAACGCCGCCATCAGTTGCGGGGACGCGCGAGCAGGCCCACTTTCTGCACCTGGTTCTGCTGCAACATGTCCATCACTTCGAGCACCGCCTCGTAGCGCACGTCCTTGTCGGCAGCGATCACCACTGCCTGCCCGGGATTGCGCTTCTGCTTGTCGCGGATCGCCGCGATCAGCTCGTCACGGCTGACGCGGCGCTCGGCACCGCCGCGCTCGCGGTCGCGCAGCATCAGCTTGCCGTCGCGGTCCACCGCCACTTCGAGGGGCGCCACCGGCGGATTGGCGGTCTTGCCCACCGAGGGCAGCTCGATCTGGCCGGGGTTGATCATGGGCGCGGTGACCATGAAAATCACCAGCAGCACCAGCATCACGTCGATGTAGGGCACAACGTTGATCTGGTTCATCAGGCGCCGGCCGCCGCGTTTTTCGATGAGCATCGCGCGCTCCCCAGCCTCAGCGCAGCTGCCGCTGCAGGATGTTGGAGAATTCCTCGGTAAAGGACTCGAAGCGGATCGCCAGCCGGTTGACGTCTCCGGCAAAGCGGTTGTAGGCAACCACCGCCGGTATCGCAGCGAACAGGCCGATCGCCGTGGCAATCAGGGCTTCCGCGATGCCCGGCGCGACATGGCCCAGTGTGGCCTGCGCGACATTGGCAAGCCCGCGGAAGGAATTCATGATCCCCCACACCGTTCCGAGCAGGCCGACATAGGGACTGACGGAGCCGACAGAGGCCAGGAAGGAAAGGGAGGACTCGAGGCGGTCCATCTCGCGCTGGTAGGTGGCGCGCATCGCGCGCCGGGTGCTGTCCATCAGGCCTGCAACGTCAGCGCCGCGCTCGCGGTGGTGCTTGGTGAACTCGCGGAAGCCAGCCTCGAAAATGCGCTCGAGGCTGCCTGAAGAGTCACGCGCGTTTACCGCACGCTGGAAAAGCTCATTGAGGTCTGCACCGCTCCAGAACTCTCGCTCGAACTCCGCCGTCTGCCGCTCGGCACGGCGCAGGGTGAAAATCTTCAGGAAAATGTAATACCAGGAGAACAGCGATGCCAGCATCAGCGCGGCCATCACCAGCTGCACCGGCACACTGGCACCGGTGATCAGGCTGAGCACCGACATGTCGTGGGAGAGCGTAGCATTCACTCTGTGATTCCCTCTTTGATTCCCTCTTTGATTCCCATTTTTTTCCGCAATGCCCCGGGTACCCGTGACGGCTTGAAAGCACCCGTGGTCACACACACCACATCGACAAGCGCCGCGACCAGTTCCTGCATCAACCCACCCTCTTCTTCGCGCAGCACACGCTGCGAGAAGCGGATCCGGCTGGCGCCGACGTTAACCACTTCCACCGTCACCTGCAAGCTGTCATTGAACCGCGACGGCTTCAGGTATTCGATCTGCACCGCACGCACCACGAACAGCACGCCGTGGTCGTCGGCCAGCCGTGGCTGTTCGAAACCGAGCGCGCGCAGCCACTCGCTGCGGGCACGCTCCATGAAACGCAGGTAGTTGGCGTAAAACACCACGCCACCGGCGTCGGTGTCCTCGTAATAAACGCGCACCGGCCAGCTGAAGACCTGCGGACCCGGCATGCCCTGGCTCATACCCATGTCAGCGGTTGCCACCGCCTGCAGCGCCGACAGCAGCCCAAGGGAAAAAAATTATTCAATTAATTCAATAACTTGCAATCATGGCGGGCGCCGGGATACGGTCGCCACACCAGTCATGATCTCGCGGCAGCCGGCACAGGGTGCCGGCACCACCCCACGCTTGAGGTCGGTGCCCAGCGCATCAATCGTGGTGAATCCGGTGGTGTCCTTGATGAAGCAGCAAGGCAACTCAAGTCCGTCAATTGTGAAAAAGCGCATCACCGGTGCGTCCAGGAAACGGCAGCGGTAATGATAGACACCGTTGTCACGGACGCGGTCCGGGTAACGGCGCGCATAATCATCCTTGCGCTGCAGCGGCTGCACGATATGCTGGTGCAGGCCAAGCGCATTCAGATAACGCCGCAGCGGAGCGAGGTCCTGGCCGTAATCCACCGTCATGATGCGCAGCCGCGACGGCCCCATCAGCGCGGCGAGCCGCTCCACGGTCGCCAGCACCCGCGGCAGCTTGAGCCGTCCGATACGTGTTGCCTCGGCTTCATCGAGCGTGTCCAGTGACACGGCGACATCCGGCAGTTCCGCTGCGATTCTTTCAACGTCTACCTCGTACCCGTTGGTGATGGTCGTGGGGGAAAACCCACGAATTTTGGCTGCGGCCACCATGTCCCAGAACCGGGGATGCAGCGTAGGCTCGCCCTCGCCCTGCAGCGACACTGCATGGGCCCCAGGGGGAATGCCAGCGATCACCCGCTCAAATACCGGCCACTCCATATGCCGCTGCGGCATATCGCGGCCCGCGCAGTAAAAACAGATGAAGCTGCAATGGGTGGTGACCTCAATCTGTAAAAACATCACTCGTTCCACAGATCGCGCGCCGCGACGCCGCCCGGTTCAACGAGGCCGAAATGGCGGTAGGCCATTCCGGTGGCGACCCGCCCGCGCATCGTCCGCTGCAGGTAACCCTGCTGGATCAGGAAAGGCTCCAGCACATCCTCGATGGTGTCGCGTTCCTCGCCAATCGCCGCGGCCAGATTCTCGACCCCGACCGGTCCGCCGGCAAAACGGTCGATTACCGCGCGCAGCAGTTTGCGATCCATGATGTCGAGACCCAGGGGGTCGACATCGAGCATTTTCAGCGCTGCATCGGCCACCTCACGGTTAACCTCGCCGCTGGCGCGCACCTCGGCATAGTCGCGAACCCGGCGCAGCAGGCGGTTGGAAATGCGCGGTGTGCCGCGTGAGCGGCCGGCGATCTCGCGCGCGCCCTCGACGTCAATCACCATCTCGAGCAGCCGCGCCGAACGCTCCACGATGCGGGTGAGCTCATCGGCCGAGTAAAACTCGAGCCGGGCGACAATGCCGAAACGGTCGCGCAGCGGGTTGGTGAGCATGCCGGCGCGGGTGGTGGCGCCCACCAGCGTGAACGGCGGCAGGTCGAGCTTGACCGAGCGTGCCGCCGGCCCCTCGCCGATCATGATGTCGATCTTGAAATCCTCGAGCGCCGGATAGAGGATTTCCTCGACCACCGGGGACAGGCGGTGGATTTCGTCGATGAACAGCACGTCGTTGGGTTCGAGGTTGGTCAACATCGCGGCAAGGTCGCCCGGGCGCTCGATCACCGGCCCCGAGGTCTGGC
>JAJTHX010000046.1 GCA_021300125.1 Betaproteobacteria bacterium
CGTGTGGTTGATCACGGTGGAGGTGATCAGGGTTTCATTGGGGATGATCGCTTCCAGCCCGCCCAGCCCGCGTACGACCACGTAGCGTGCGGTCATCCGCGTCAGCACGCCGCTCTGCTCGCCGATGCTGACGACGTCGCCGATGCTGACCGAGCGGTCCATCAGGATGATGAAGCCGCTGATGTAATTGGCCGCGATCTTCTGCAGCCCGAAGCCGATGCCCACGCCGAGCATGCCGCCGAATACCGACAGCACGGTGAGGTCGATGCCCACCGCAGGCAGCGCGATCAGTACCGCCACCAGCAGCAGCAGCACCTGCGCCAGCTTGGCGAACATCACCCGTACGTTGACCTGCAGGCTGGTGGCGCGCATCAGGCGGCCCTCGAGCAGCCGCCCCAGCCACAGTGCGGTAAGCACGGTCGCGCCGATCCACAGCGTGCCCTGCAGGAGCATCAGCAGCGAGATGCGGTACTTGCCGGTGCTGAAGGCGAAGTCGTCGAGGATTTCGCGCAGCGGCGGCCACAGGCCGGTGAGGTAGACGGCAACGCCGATCCATGCGATCCAGCTCAGCCCGCGTTCGGAGGCGCGCAGCCATCCGCTGGGGGAGAAGGTCTGGCGCAGCGCGTAGATCGCCATCCGGATCAGGGCCATCGCCAGCAGCAGGGTCGCGGCGACATCCAGCAGCGGCGTTTTCTGCCACAGGCGCAGCACCAGCCGCGCGGCGACAAGCAGCGCCAGCGTCGACAGCGGGAACATCAGCCGCTGCAGGCTGCCGATGCCCAGGGCCAGCGTGGAACCGGGCGTGGACGAAGCCGAGAGGCGGCGGTTGAAGTGGCGCGAGATCAGCAGGCCCGCGCAGGCGCAGGCCAGCAGCACGCCGAGCTGCCACAGGATCTTGACGCTTTGCAGGTCGCGCCAGAGTTCGAGCAGCAGGCCTTGGATTTCGTTGGCGGCGGACATGGGCGCGATGACGGGCCGGAGCGATCAGGGGGGTGCGGAAATGCCGGCCGGGAATGTTAGCACGCACCCCGCCTCGTGCTGACTACGCATGGGGTGTCTAGGCGCAGCGCTCGAATGCCGCCGCGAAAAAGCCGTCCGTGTGGTGAATCTGCGGCCATAACTGCAGCTGCGGCATGTTGCCGACGGCGATGCCCAGGCGCCGCAGCAGCTCGCCGCAGTCGAGCGCCGCAAACTGCGGATGCGCGGCGAGGAACTGTTCGACGATCATCCGGTTTTCCTCGGCGAGCAGGCTGCAGGTGGCATAGACCAGGCGCCCGCCCGGTTTCACCAGCCGCGCCGCCGAGGCGAGGATGGCTGCCTGCTTGACGGTGAGTTCCGCCACCGACCGCGGTGACTGGCGGAACTTGAGGTCCGGGTTGCGGCGCAGCGTACCGAGTCCGCTGCAGGGCGCATCAACCAGCACGCGGTCGATCTTGCCGGCAAGCCGCTTCACCTTGGCATCGTTTTCATGGGCGATCACCAGCGGATGCACGTTCGACAGACCCGAGCGCTTGAGTCGCGGCTTCAGGTTGGCCAGCCGCTTTTCCGAGACATCGAAGGCGTAGAGGCGGCCCTGCGAGTTCATCATCGCGCCGAGCATCAGCGTCTTGCCGCCGGCGCCGGCGCAGAAATCGACCACCAGCTCCCCGCGCCGCGGCGCGAGCAGGTAACCGAGCAGCTGGCTGCCTTCGTCCTGCACCTCGAACTTGCCGGCGGCAAAGAGCGGGTTGCGGTTCAGGGCCGGCTTGTCGCGCAGGCGCAGCCCCAGCGGCGACAGCGGGGTGGGCTCGGAAATGATGTCGTTGCTGCGCAGCTTGGCCAGCACTTCTTCACGGCTGGCGCAGAGCGTGTTCACGCGCAGGTCGAGCGGCGCCGGTTCCTGCAGCGCGCGGCCGAGGCTGCGCACAAAATCCTCGCCGTATTCCGGCAGCAGCCGTTCAATCACCCATGGCGGCAGGTCCGACTCGGCACTGAGCGGCAGCGGTCCCTGCGCGCGCGTGCTGTTCAGCCACAGTGTCTCCTCGGCGCTGCACAGGCTGCCCAGCTCTCGGCTGCTGTAGCCGGCGACGCGCGCCAGCCAGAGCAGCAGCAGCTGGCGTACGTTGGCCTGCGGCGCGAGGTGGTCGAGCCAGAATTTGCGGCGCAGCACACCGAACACCGCCTCGGCGACAAAGGCGCGGTCCTGCTGGCCGAGCTGGGGGCGTTCGCGGAAATAGCGGCTGAGCACGGCGTCTGCCGGATGTTCGAAGGTGAGCACCCGGATCAGTGCGCTGGCGGCCTCGTTGAGGCGGGCCGGGTTGGGCCCTGTTCGAGGCGTACGGTCGCCGTCGCCGGCCCCGCGCCCGCCCGAGCGGCTGTTTTCCTGATTGCCGCTTACGGGCGCGCCGGGTCTGCGGCCGCTGATTTTCCGGCCAGCGATTCGGCTTCTTTGGTCTTCGTTCATGTCTATTGCTCTGCGACGCGGATTTCGCTCGCGAGCTGTTCGCCCGAGAACTCCCCGTCACGGTTGTAGAAACGGATGCGCACCGGCAGGTTGCGGTAATCGCTGGCGAGCCACACGGCGAGGCTCTCCGCACCGGCCTCCCGCACCTGAACGACCGGAATCGCGCGTATCCGCCCCAGCGGGGTGTCGATGGTTTCGGCGGGCAGCACATCGAAGCTGACCAGGTCAATGCGCGTGCCGCGGGTGAAGGGCAGGGTGATGCGTCCGGGCTGCGGCGGGAACAGCGCCAACTGGTACATGAAACTCACCACGTCCTGGCTGCCTGCGGGCAATCCGACGCTGGACTGCTGCGGCAGGCGGCCGAGGCGGGCGCGCTGCTCGTTCCAGTCGAACACCGCAATCGATTCGTCACTGCGGTTGCCGCGGCGCACGCTGGCGCTGAAACGTTCCGGCTGCAGCCCGGCCACGGTGAGGCGGCCTTCGCTCCGATAGACGTAGCGGTGCGGACGGATCATTTCGACCAGGCCGGAACTCTCCGAGCGGCTGGCCAGCCGGTATTGCGGGCCGTCAAATTCCCAGGTCTGGACGGTGCGGCCGACCCGTGTGTGTTCCGAGCCCATGGTCAGCTGGTAGGTAATCTGGCCCTTGCGGGGGAAGCTGGGCATCGGCTGGGCCGGCAAGGGCGGCGATGCGGTCACCGGCGGGCTGCTGGCGGGTGCACTGGCCATCACCACCGGTTCTGGCGGCATTTCGGCAGCTGCGGGTGGACCCGCCTCGGGCACAGGCTCGCCCGACGCTGGCGGTGCCGGTTTGGCGGCCGGGTTGAAGACCGTATCTGCCGCGGGGGCGCGTGCTGCGGCCGCAGTCGCGGGTCGCGGTGTTTCGGCGCGGGGTTGCAGGGTTGCAACCAGGTCGGGCGCTGGCGGCGGCGCGTCCGGCGGCGTCAGCCAGGCGCCGCCGAGCAGGGCGGCATGCGCAGCCGCCGAGATTGCCGCAGCGGCAACGAAGCGGCGCAGATTGCGGCGGGTCATCACGGTGCGGCCGCTGCTCCGGTGTCGAGCTTGAGCAGCGTCTGCTCGTAGCGGCTGCCGTCGTCCTCGATGATGCGCATCCGCACCGGCAGCAGCGAGCGGTCGCGCGCCAGCCAGATCTCTGTCGCGGTCTCGCCGGGCGCGTGGCGCTTGACCAGGTGGATTACCGCCATCCGGCCCAGCGGCGTGTCGAGTGCGCTGTCGCTGCCCAGGGTGTAGCGGTACTGGTCGAGCTTGCGGCCGTTGGTCATCGCAAAAGAGATATCGCGCAGCCGATCAGCGCCGATGAACATGAACTGGTACAGCGCGGAGAGCCGGTCCTGGGTGCCGCCAGGCAGGGGCAGGGTTTCGCTGCGTCCGTCGTGGGCGAGCGTCAGGGTGCGGTTCTTCCAGTCGAATTCGGCGGCGATGCGGCGCGAGTCATTGCCGCGTGTGGCCTCGAAGCTGAGCGGGCGCAGTCCGGTCGCGTGCACTTCGCCGCTGCTCACGACCCGCGCCGGACGCCGCTGAACCAGCGCCAGGATGCCGGTGGCGTGGGTTTCGCTGACGATGCGGTAGCGCCCGTCGCGCGCCTCGTAATGGTCGTGCATGATGCCCACCGGCGCGCCATTGAGCGTGACCTCGTACTGGGCCTGCACAGTCTGCGGCAGACTGGTTGCCGACGCGGCCGCCTGCACCGGCAGCATCATCGCTGCAGCCCACCACATTGTTGCCGCCAGGCGAATCGCGGGTCGCGGGGTCATTGCAGGGCCGGAGAATGCAGCGCGCCGGCGGCAGCCGCGGCGCCGGCGATTTCAACGCGGCCATCGGCATGAAGGCGCACGCGGTCCTCGCACAGCCAGCGCAGGGCCAGCGGGTAGATGCGGTGTTCTTCGACGAGCACGCGCGCGGCGAGGCTCGCTTCGTCGTCGCCGGGCAGCACCGGAACCGCAGCCTGGATGATGATCGGGCCGTGGTCGAGTTCGGGCGTGACGAAGTGCACCGTGCAGCCGTGGATGCGCACGCCGGCGGCCAGCGCCTGGCGATGGGTGTGCAGACCCTTGAACGAAGGCAGCAGCGAGGGATGGATGTTCACCAGACGGCCGCGGTATCGTTCGACGAAGCCGGCGCTGAGCACCCGCATGAAGCCGGCGAGCACCACCAGTTCGGCGCCGCTGGCATTGATGGCGGCTGCGAGCGCGGCGTCAAAACTCTCGCGCGAGGCATGGGCCTTATGGTCGATCGCCTGTACCGGCAGGCCGCGTGCGGCGGCGCTGGCGAGTCCCTTCGCCGAGGGGTCGTTGCTGATCACGGCGCAGACCTCGGCCGGGAGCGCTGCCTGCAGCAGGGCCTCCATGTTGCTGCCGCGACCCGAGATCAGTATGGCGATGCGTTTGATGACGATGCCCTTTCCGGGTGGTTGACGCCGGAACGCTAGACGACGATCGTCTGTGCTTCCCCGCGTCTGCGGCGGCGGACGTGGCCGATACGCCATACCCGCTCGCCGGATTTCTCCAGCAGTTTCTGCGCGCGCGACGTATCCTTCGCAGCGACCACCGCCACCATGCC
>JAJTHX010000346.1 GCA_021300125.1 Betaproteobacteria bacterium
CTCGCGCATTTCCGCCTGGGTCAAACCCTCGAACACGCCGAAGTGCCGCTCGCGCAGGCGTTCGTCGCTGACGATGTCATGCCCCGTCACCGCGGCGATCTCGCCTGAGGTGCGCGCCGCGCGCGGCAGGTCGCTCGAATACAGCACCGAAAAGGGAATGTTCTTCAGGCGCTGCCCGAGCTGGCGCGCCTGCCACACCCCGCGTTCGGTGAGCGGGCTGTCGCGGTGGCCCTGCATGCGGCGTTCGGTATTCCACACGGTCTCGCCGTGCCGGATCAGGATCAGGGAAGCCATGGGCGGTAAGGATGACGGGAGTTGATTGCAGTGAAGCAGCGGGGCCCTGATTCTACCGTTCGCCGCAGCGGCGGCGGATATACTGCCCGAGATGAACCTGTCTGACCTGATGCAGCCGCAGATCCTGCTGCTCGCGCCGCTGATCGTGTTCGGCGCCTATGTGGTGTTCGGCATCTCCGGCTTCGGCTCGACGCTGATCGCGGTGCCGCTGCTCGCGCACCTGATGCCGCTGAAATTCGTGGTGCCGTTTTTCGTGATCCTCGACTGCGTCGGCGCGGCGAACATGGGACTGCGCCTGCGCGGCGACGTGATGAAGCGCGAGCTCATCTGGCTGATGCCCTTCATGGCGCTGGGCATCCTGGGCGGCGTGTGGCTGCTGGTGCGCCTGCATCCGGAACTCCTGCTCGGCAGCCTCGGCGCGTTTGTGCTGGTGTTCGGGATCGGTTACCTGCTGCGCAGCGGCCGCGGCCTGCCTTTGCCGCGCTGGAGCGCAGCCCCGATCGGCGCCTTCGGCGGCGCAACCTCGGCGGTGTTCGGCATCGGCGGGCCGATCTACGTGTTCTACCTGGCCGGCCGCGGCGGCGAACCTGGGCAGATCCGCGCCACGATGCCGGCGGTGTTCGTGTTCACCACCATCGCGCGCATCGTGCTCTTTATCGCCGCCGGTCTCTACTCCCCCGCAGCGCTCGTGGCCGCCGCCGCGCTGCTGCCGGTGATGGCGCTGGGCATCTGGGCGGGACACCATCTCCATCTCAACATGAGCCGCGAGGCCGTGATCCGCGTGATGGGCGGGCTGCTGGTGTTGAGCGGCACTTCGCTGATGCTGCGCGCGGCGCTCTAGGGGCTGGCGGGATCACGCACCAAGGAAGCGGCGCACGCGTTCGACGCCCTCCCGCAACACCTCGACCGGACGGGTGTAGGCGAGGCGCACATGCGCCCGGGCACGATGCGCGCCAAAATCGACGCCCGGCGCAATGGCCACTCCCGCCTGCTCGAGCAGGTCGCGGGTGAATGCAAAACTGTCCGCGCACAGCCCGGAACAGTCGGCATACAGATAGAACGCGCCATGCGGCACCTGCGGCACGCCAAAGCCGAGGTCGCGCAGCGCCGGCAGCAGGAAATCGCGGCGCTGCCGGAAAACGTCGCGCCGGCGTTCCAGTTCACGCAGGGTGTCGGGCTCGAAGGCGGCCAGCGCGGCATGTTGGGCCGGGGTGGAAGCAGCGAGAAACACGTTCTGCGCGATGCGCTCCACGGCATCAACATAGGCTTCAGGCGCGACCAGCCAGCCCAGCCGCCAGCCGGTCATGCCGAAAAACTTTGAAAAGCTGTTGACCACGAACACGTCGTCGCGCGCCGCCAGAACCGAGCGCGCAGCGCCTTCATACACCAGGCCTTGGTAGATCTCGTCGACGATCAGCACGCCCGAGCGCAGCGCCACGGCCTGCGCCAATGTGTCCAGGGCGGCCGTATCGAGAACGCTGCCGGTCGGGTTGGATGGCGTCGCCACCAGCGCCGCGCGGCTGCGCGGCCCCCAGCGACTTTCGACCATGGCGGATGTGAGCTGGTAGCCGCTGTCCGGACCCGCGGGAATCTCCACCGGCACGGCATCGAGCAGGCGCAGGAAATGGCGGTTCGCCGGATAACCCGGATCGGCCAGCAGCACTTCATCGCCGGGCCCGGCCACCGCGGCCAGCGCCAGCAGCAGCGCGCCGGAGGCGCCGGGGGTGATCAGGATACGCTCAGGAGGCACGCGGATGCCCTGGACGTCCCGGTAGAACGCAGAGATCGCACGCCGCAACTCGGGCAGGCCCGCCGCCGGAGTGTAGAACGTGTCGCCGCGCTGCAGCGCCCGCTGGCCCGCCTCGAGCACTGCCGCGGGTGTCTGAAAATCTGGTTCCCCGATTTCAAGGTGCACGATGCTGCGGCCGGCCGCCTCCAGTTCGCGCGCCCGCGCGAGCAGCGCCATGACGTGGAAGGGACGGATATGGCCAAGGCGCGCGGCCTGCGGCCATTGCTGGCGCTTCACCTGCGTTCCTGCTCCAGGCTCATCGCACCCGCCCCCTGGCCCAGCACCAGGAACAGGGCGCCGATGATCGCCAGGTTCTTGTAGAAATGATGCAGCTGGTTGACGTACTGCGCTTCCGGGTAGGTCCAGAATGAATGAAACACCAGAGTTGCCGGAATCATGAACACGATCAGCGCCAGTGCGGCCCAGCGCGCCTTCCAGCCCAGCAGCAGCGCGCCGGAGGCGCCGGGGGTGATCAGGATACGCTCAGGAGGCACGC
>JAJTHX010000268.1 GCA_021300125.1 Betaproteobacteria bacterium
CAACGGCAACGGCAACGGCCGCGTCGAAACCGGCGCCACTGTTGTTGGCGGCAGCGTGCCTGAAGAACACATCCTTGTTTGGGAGCACCTGTCGCGCGCCGGCTTCATCAACGGCACCTATACCTACGCGGGCACGGCATCAGCCGCCACCAGCCCGACCAATCCCTACGGCGTCTACATGCAGGTGATCTACGACGGCATCTATGGCGCGGGCACCACCGCCACGCCGGCTCCTCTGCGTCACAACATCAAGACCGGATCGCAGGTGCCGGTGGACATCATCGTCGAGGTCGATCGCAAGATTGACGATGGCCTGCCCAACACCGGCGGCTTCCAGTTTTCGCGTTATCAGGGCAACGGCGCAGCCGCCCCGACCGACGGCGCCGCAGCTACCCCGTCCTGTACCAGCGCAACCACCGTCACAGGTGTCTGGAACGCCACCAACGGCAGCACCAATTGCGGTGGCGCCAGCCTGCTTTAGGTCCACCCATGCGGCATGAAGCCCGCGCAAGGCGGGCTTTTTTTCCCGCAATCACCCCTGCAGCAGCCTGATTTCAGCGGCGGCGACTGCAGCTTCATTACCGAGCAACACGATCACATCCCCTTCCTCGATGCGCATCCCGGGAGCAGGTGCAGACATACGCACATTGCGCCGCCGGATCGCGGTCACTTCGACACCGACGGCATCAAGCGCCAGTTCCCCCAGACTGAGACCCACGGCCTTGGCCCCCGAACCAATGGGCACCGAGTGCAGGCGGAGCTGCAGCGCCTGTTCACTGCCCTCACCGCTGTCGCTGACGCCTCGGAAAAAGCCTCGAAACAGGTCATAGCGGTGCTCACGGGTCTCGCGGATCCGGCGCAACACCCGCGTCAAGGGCACACCCACCAGCATCAGCGTGCTGGAGGCCAGCATCAGGCTCGCCTCCATCAGGTCGGCGACCACCTCGGCAGCACCGGCCTTGCGCAATTTCTCGACATCGCTGTCATCCACGGTGCGCACCACCACGGGCAACCCGGGCCGCAATTCGTGAACCTGTTCAAGAATGCGCAGTGCCGAGGGCGTGCCGACGTAGGTCACGACCACTGCCTTGGCGCGGGGCAGGCCTGCTGCAAGCAGCACCTCGCGCCGGGCTGCATCTCCGAATACCACCCGCTCACCCGCTGCGGCGGCCTCGCGGATGCGCTCGGGATCGTTGTCAAGGGCGATGAACGGCACCTTTTCCTGCTCGAGAAAACGCGCCAGATTCTGTCCGCTGCGGCCGTAGCCGCAAATCAGCACGTGCTGGTCGGAATCCATGGACTGCACTGCGATGTCATGCAGCTGCATTGCCCGGCTCATCCATTCGCTGGCGCTCCAGCGTCGTACGATCGCTTCGCTGCGCTCGATCACGAACGGCGCGATCAGCATTGACAGCACCATCGCCGCCAACACCGGCTGCAACACATCATCGCCAAGGAGCTTGCCGCCGGCGGCGTGTGCCAGGATGACAAAGCCGAATTCGCCGCAGGCACCGAGGGCCAGCCCGGTGCGCAGGGCAACACCTGTTGCGGCCCCGAACAGCCGGCTAAGGCCGAAAATCAGCGCGGTCTTGGCCAGCACCAGCGTTACCAGCAATACGCTGACCCAGGCGTTCTCGACCACCTCGGAGATATTGAGCAGCATGCCGATGGTGACAAAAAACAGGCCCAGCAGCACGTCGCGGAAAGGCTTGATGTCCTCCTCGACCTGGTAACGGTACTCGGTTTCGGAAATCAGCACACCGGCGACGAAGGCGCCAAGGGCCAGTGACAGTCCCGCCAACTCAGTGAGGTAGGCAATGCCGAGCGTGACCAGCAGCACGTTGAGCACGAACAGTTCGGAAGACTTCTGCCGGGCCACGACATGAAACCAGGCGCGCATGACGCGCTGCCCCACGAACAGCAGCACACCAAGCACCACCACCGCCTTGGTCAGGGCTACGCCCAAAGTCGCGGCGAACTGGTCGGCGGGAGCTGCCAGGGCCGGGATCAGGATCAGCAGGGGCACCACGGCAAGATCCTGGAACAGCAGGATGCCGATGATCTGGCGGCCATGCGGTGAATTGAGTTCGAAGCGCTCGGCCAGCAGCTTGGCAAGGATCGCCGTGGAGGACATCGCCAGAGCACCGCCCAGCGCCAGACCGCCCTGCCAGGACACATCCAGCGCCGAAGCGGCCGCTGCGACCAGCAGCATCGTCGACACCACCTGCGCAGCCCCGAGCCCGAATACAATGCGGCGCATAGTCATCAGCCTGGACAGGCTGAATTCGAGGCCAATGCTGAACATCAGGAACACCACGCCGATTTCGGCGAGCGTTTTCACCTCGTCCGTAGAGCTGATCCAGCCCAAGGCATGGGGACCGATGGCCACCCCGACAATCAGGTAGCCCAGCAGCGGCGGCAGTTTGAGGGAGCGGAACACCACCACCACCAACACCGCGGCAGCAAGCAGGATAAGCACGGGCTGGAGCGTGTTGTGCATGGCGGACGGCTGTGCGCAAAGAACCTGAATATTGCTGTTTCTTCAATGAATTGCAAGCTGATGCAGTCTGAGCTCCAGCCTCCTTTGATTTATAATCCGGCCATGAAATCCCCTCCCCCGCCGTCATTGGCGGAATCTCCCGAATCGGCAATCGCCGCGGCGCAAGCGGTGCTCGAAATCGAGGCCCGCGCCATCCACGAACTGGCGACGCACATTGATCACCGTTTCGAGCAGGCGATCCGCATCCTGCTGCAGTGCCGGGGGCGGGTTGTGGTCAGCGGCATCGGAAAATCCGGCCACATCGCGCGCAAAATCGCGGCCACCCTGGCCAGTACCGGCACCCCGGCTTTCTTCGTCCATCCCGCCGAGGCCAGCCACGGTGACCTGGGCATGGTGACTCGCGAGGACGTGTTCGTCGCGCTGTCGAACTCCGGCGAGACAGCGGAGCTGCTGGTGATCGTGCCCGTCCTGAAGCGCCAGGGTGCCAAACTGGTGGCGCTCACCGGCAATCCCGGCTCGACCCTGGGCCGCGAGGCCGACGTCCATCTGTTCGCAGGCGCGAAACAGGAAGCCTGCCCGCTCAACCTGGCCCCCACCGCCAGCACCACCGCAGCGCTCGCCCTGGGCGATGCCATCGCGGTGGCGCTGATGCGCGCACGCGGATTCACGCAGGACGAGTTCGCGAGATCGCATCCGGGTGGCGCACTCGGCCGCAAGCTGCTGACCCTGGTGCGCGACGTGATGCGTTCCGGCGGCGATGTTCCGCGCATCAGCGTCAATGCCACGCTGGCCGACGCACTGCTCGAGATGTCGCGCGGACGCATGGGCATGACCGCGGTGGTGGATGACGCGCAGACGGTACAGGGTATCTTCACCGACGGCGACCTGCGCCGCGCCATTGCCAGGGGCTCCGACCTCAGAAGCACGCCGATCCGCGAGGTAATGTCTGCGAACCCCCGCACCATCGGCCCGGACAGGCTGGCCGCGGAAGCGGCCGAAATCATGGAACGGAACAAGGTTCACCAGCTGCTGGTGGTTGATGACGGCGCACGCCTGATCGGCGCGCTGAACATCCATGACCTGTTCCGCGGCAAAGTCGTCTGAGTCCGCAAACGGC
>JAJTHX010000041.1 GCA_021300125.1 Betaproteobacteria bacterium
CTTGGCGGCGACGGCCAGGTCACGCTGGGCAACATCGTGGTCAAGGCCACCGCGCGCAAGATCCGCCGCCTCTACCATGACCGCATCCTCGCCGGATTCGCCGGCGGTACCGCAGATGCCTTTACGCTGTTCGAGCGCTTCGAGGGCAAGCTCGAGAAGCACCAGGGCCACCTGATGCGCTCGGCGGTGGAGCTGGCAAAGGACTGGCGCACCGACCGCATGCTGCGCCGGCTCGAGGCGATGCTGGCGGTGGCCGACCGCGAGCATTCACTGGTGATCACCGGCACCGGCGATGTGCTCGAGCCGGAGCAGGGCCTGGTCGCGATCGGCAGCGGCGGCGCCTATGCGCAGTCGGCTGCGCGTGCGCTGCTCGAAAACACCGAGCTCGCGCCTGCCGACATTGTCAAAAAATCGCTCGCCATTGCCGGCGACCTGTGCATCTACACCAACCAGAACCATCTGATAGAGACACTGGATTGAGGAACCTGGATCAGGGACTGCGCACGCGCGCGGCACTCCCCTGCACGGCCATCCCCGGTCCTGAACAGACATGACGCCCATGACCCCGCAGGAAATCGTGCACGAGCTCGACAAGCACATCGTCGGCCAGAACGAGGCCAAGCGCGCCGTCGCCATTGCGCTGCGCAACCGCTGGCGCCGCCAGCAGGTGGCCGAACCGCTGCGCCATGAAATCACGCCGAAGAACATACTGATGATCGGGCCTACCGGCGTCGGCAAGACCGAGATCGCGCGGCGCCTGGCGCGGCTCGCCAATGCACCGTTCGTCAAGGTCGAGGCGACCAAGTTCACCGAGGTCGGTTATGTCGGCCGCGATGTTGACACCATCATCCGCGACCTGGTCGATGCCGCAATCAAGGACGGGCGCGCCGAGGCGATGCGCCGCGTGCGCCACCAGGCGCAGGATGCCGCCGAGGAGCGCGTGCTCGACACGCTGTTGACGCCGGCGCGCGACGGCACCTCCGAAGGCGAGTCCGCGACGCGGCAGAAATTCCGCAAGATGCTGCGCGAAGGGGCGCTCGACGAGAGGGAGATCGAGATTGATCTGGCTGCGGCACCCCAGTCCATGGAAATCCTCACGCCGCCGGGCATGGAGGACCTCACCCGCAGCTGCAGGGCATGTTCCAGAACCTTGGCGCCGGGCGTCGTCGCACGCGCAAACTGAAGATCGCCGAGGCGATGAAGCTGCTGATCGAGGAAGAGGCGGGCAAGCGCATCAATGATGAAGAGGTCAAGGCCGCTGCGGTGGCCAATGTCGAGCAGAACGGCATCGTCTTCATCGACGAGATCGACAAGGTTGCCACGCGCAGCGAGGTCGGCGGTGCCGATGTCTCGCGCCAGGGCGTGCAACGCGACCTGCTGCCGCTGGTTGAAGGCACCACGGTCACCACCAAGTACGGCCTGATCCGCACTGACCACATCCTGTTCATTGCCAGCGGCGCCTTCCACCTCTCCAAGCCCTCGGACCTGATCCCCGAACTGCAGGGCCGGCTGCCGATTCGCGTCGAGCTGCAGAGCCTGACAGTGGAGGACTTCGAGCGCATCCTCACCGCCACCGATGCCTGCCTGACGCGGCAGTACGAAGCGCTGCTCAAGACCGAGGAGGTCACCCTCGAATTCCGGCCCGATGCCATCCGCCGCCTGGCCGAGATCGCCTGGCAGGTCAACGAGCGCACCGAGAACATCGGCGCGCGGCGCCTGCATACGGTGATGGAACGCCTGCTCGAAGAGGTGTCCTTCGACGCCGGCCGTCACGCGCGCGCGGTGACCATTGATGCCGCCTATGTCGATGCGCGCCTGCAAAGCCTTGCGCGCAGCGAGGACCTCGCGCGTTATGTGCTTTAGTGCATGAGTTTGACTCGCGGTCTGAGCCGCGATTAATATTCAACACATGCGACTGTTAGCGCACCGCCGGATCATTTCTGGAATGGCCTTGCTGGCCTTCCTGTTTGGACTGGCCATCCCGGCGCTGGCTGTCGCCCGACACGCACTCGACCCCACTGCTTTTGCTGCGGTCTGCCGGGTCGATACCGGTTTCGCGCAAAGCAAGACACAGCCCGGATCCATGCAGGACCGGTTGGCGTCTGCGCATTGCCTGATGTGTCTGGGCAATGCTGCCCCACCCGACTTTGCCCCGGTCGAGCCGGTGGTGGTTTCTTTTGTAACAGAACTTCTGGTGTCTTTTCCGCGCAGCCCATGGGCTGCCGATGATCCTGCGGCTTTGCAGCCGCTGAATCCGCGCGCCCCCCCGCGCGCCTGACCTTTCCCCCGGTTTTTTTCTGCGCAACACGCCCATGCGGCGTGCCCGCGCTTGTGCGTCCGCATCGCGCACACCCGTCGTTATTTAACTAATTGTTTTATAAGGATTTTTTATGTTCACTCGAGCCATTCGTGTGTTTGTTGCCGCGGTTCTCGGTGTGTGTGGTGTTTCTGTGGCCCAAGCCCAGGAGGTCAGTGTCAGGGACGCCTGGGTTCGCGGCACCGTGAAGGGGCAAAGCGCCACCGGCGCGTTTATGGAGTTGAACGCCAGGACCAATGCCCGCCTGGTCGGCGCCTCGAGTCCGGTGGCCAAAGTGGTCGAAGTGCACAACATGACCATGGAAAACGGCGTGATGAAGATGTTTGCTGTCGAGGCGGTTGATTTGCCTGCGGGCAAACCGGTCAGGCTTGCCCCCGGCGGCTTTCACGTGATGCTGATGGAGTTGCACAAGCCGCTCAGCGCCGGTGACAAGGTGCCGCTGCGGCTGACCTTCGAGTTGGCCAACAAGCAGCGCGAAAACGTTGACCTTCAAGTGGATGTCCGCGATGTCAAGGGCCAGCCCGCGAAGGGGCATCACCATGGGCACTGATCGAAATCCGTCGAGCATCCCTCGCGAGGTCAGGGCTTTGATGAATCTTCTCTCAAGCATCAATGCCGGCGCGATGATTGCCTTGTGCCTGTGGCTCGCCTGGGCGGCACTTGACCATCAGCAATACCAGGCCGATGCCCGCGACGTGTTGAGCTTGCAAGGCTGCAACTGCACCCTTGGTGTTATCCAGGCCGAGCCATCACCAGTGGTGCGGGCTGCGCTGGATCATTAAATAATCAGGAGGTTTCCATGAGTGCAAGCGAATCCGCCCGCGGGGCGGTGGTTTGCGGCTTTGCGCTGTCGTTGTGTCTGTCCTTTGCGGGTGCGGCGGCCCAGAACACCAATACCGAAGGTAATCAAGCCAGTCGCTTGACTGAAATCGTGGTCAAGGACAGCACCGAAAA
>JAJTHX010000079.1 GCA_021300125.1 Betaproteobacteria bacterium
CATCAGGCTTTCTTCACCGAACTGCTGGATGCCGCGCGCATAGGTGGCGTCGCAGACGCCGTGGCGCGCGAGCAGTTCGCTGACAAAGTCGTGGGTCACCGCTTCGTCTTCGGCCATGTTGTCGGGGCGGCGGCCTTCGGCAATCGCGGTGATGATGTGATCAGCCAGGCCTTCAGCGCGTGCATGTTTCTCATGCGCCTGCCATTCGAACTGGCAGCTCCAGTGGCGTGCGGTGATCAGCGCGGCCATTTCGTTGATGCGCAATGCCAGCTTGCACTCGAAGCGGATGTAGGCGCCGAGCTCCTGCATCGGCGTGGTCAGCCCGGGGCTGCGCAGGATGCAGTTGTAGGGGCCCTTGACCGCGCCGCGCGGACCGGCGCAGATGCGCTCGGCTGCAGCCTGTTGCGCCGGCGTGCGCTGTGCTTCCGGGATCGGCGGCATGCGTTCAGGCAGCAGGGTGTAGTGCAGGGACAGTGTTTCGGGCGCAGGCATGGGATTCTCCTCGGGCGGCACGCTGGACAGTGAAACAAACAGGGGCGCGGGGACTGCATTGTGAACGCTGCATTGTCAGCGCCCCGCAGCTTGCCTATGCTAGCCTGAAAACAAAAAATCCCGCGCCGCATGGGCGCGCCCCACTGAGGAGGAAAAGTCATGTCATCAGCCCGCCGTGCGTGCCTGTTGGCGCTCGCGCCCAGCCTTGCCGTCGCCTTGCTTGCAGCATTGCCATTCAATACCGCGGCGCAGACGCCCGGCGAACAAAAACGTCCGATCCGGCTGCTCGTGCCTTCGGCGCCCGGCGGGCCCTCCGATTTTGCGGCGCGGCTGGTGTCAAACCGGCTGGCCGAGGCGATTGGCCAGAGCATCATCGTCGATAACCGCCCCAGCGTGAACGGCATCGTTGCCTCTGAGATTGTCGCCAAGGCGCCGCCCGACGGGTTCACGCTGCTGATCGGCAACATCGGCACGATGGTGATGAACGTCGGGCTCTACAAAAAGCTGCCCTACGAACCGCAGCGGGATTTCGTGCCCATCGGCCAGCTGGTGTCGGCGGGCACTGCGTTGATTGCCAATCCCAAGTTCACGCCCAACAATTTCAAGGAGTTCGTAGCCCACGCGCGCAAGGACCCCGACCGCATCACCATCGCGGTGGCCGGCGCCAACGGCGCGGTCGCCACCGAGGTGCTCAAGTACATGGCCGGCATCCGGCTGGTGAATGTGCCGTTCAAGGGCAGCTCGCCCTCGGAAATCGCGGTGCTGTCCAATGAGGTCTCGACCGCGCTGCTGTCGATTCCTGTGGTCACGCCGCATGTGCGCCAGGGCCGCATGAAAATCTACGGGGTCACCACCGCCAAACGTTCATTCCTGCTGCCGGAGGTGCCGACGATCCAGGAACAGGGGCTGGCAGGCTACGAGTTCGGCAACTGGCACGGCATGCTCGCGCCGAAGGGCACCTCACCCGCGCTGATCCGCAGGCTCAACACGGAAGCCAACAAGGTGCTGGCGCAGAAGGATCTGGTGGATATCGCGCTGTCCCGCGGCAACGAGATCATCGCCAACAGCCCCGAGGATTTTGCGGCGGTGCTGGCCCGGGATATTCCGCGCTACAAAAAAATCATGGCCAGCGCAGGGATTGAGGCCCAGTAATTGAGGCACAGTAAGGCCCGCGCTAACCGCGGCGTTTCGCCGGCGTTGTTTCAGCCGCCCGCTGCGCGGCGATCCAGTTCGCATCGATGTCGAGCTTGCGCGCCAGCGTCGAATCCGGATCAACCAGTCGCCAGAACGGCGTGATCCTGTCCGGCGTGCTCCCCGCTTTCATGGCCTCGATTGCGGCTTCGGCGCTGATGCGCATGAATATCGCGGTGGAAACCGGGCAGGTGGCTTCACATTGATGGCGGCGCGCCAGATCCCGGCGCATGCGCTCGATGGTGCGGGTTTCGCCCTCCGGAATCCGCCGGATGTAGGCATCCACCAATTGCGGCGTGCCGACAAAAAGCCGGGTGCCTTTCTTGATGCCCGCAAAATCCTTGTCGAGGATGACGCGCTTGGGTTGCCGCGGGCGTGCGAGTTTTTCGTTCCAGGTTGGGGAAGCCATGACCGTCCTTCGATGCAGGTTGGATGGCATCGTAGTCAAAATGAGTGGCTTGACCAATAATCCCCAAAAAAATCCATATAAAACAACAGGATATCTCGTTTTTACCCATGTTCCGGGGGCTGTCCCCCTCCCGCGGCAATCATTCGACGGGGGTTTTCACCGGCTTTCCATCCAGTTTCAACAGCAGATTCTCGATCTGCAGCGCTCCCATCGCCGTCCGCGTCTCGTTTGAAGCGCTGGCCATGTGCGGCAGCAGGACCACGTTGTCCAGCTCGAAAAACGCCGGCGGCACATTGGGCTCGTCTTCATAGACATTCATTCCAGCGCCGGCGATTCTGTTTTCCCGCAGCTATTTCAACAGGATCGCCTGATCGACCACCGGGCCGCAGGCGACGTTGATGAAATAACCCCGGGGGCCGAGGGCATCAAGCACCGCGGCATTGACCCGCTTCTCGGTTTCAGATCCGCCGGGGGTGATGGCGAGCAGAACACCGCTGTTTTTCGCCAGCGCCACCGGGTCGAGATCGTGGGCGCAGGATAACCCTCAACGCATGGCCAACGAATCTGGAAAGGCCTTGACGC
>JAJTHX010000015.1 GCA_021300125.1 Betaproteobacteria bacterium
TGATCAATGGAAAAACCGGCGAGCAGCGGCCCGGCGAAACTGGTGGTGGCGCCGATGAGGCTGAAGTTGCCGAAGTTGCGCGCGCGGTCTTCGGGCGTGGACAGCGTGCCGATCAGGTTCTGCAGCGTGACATGGAAGAAGGCCAGCGCGAGGCCGTTGAGCGCCGCCGCGACGTAGAACACCGCCAGCACCGGCCACAGGTACATGATCAGCAGCGACACCGCCGCGCAGGCCGCGGCAAAGATGAGGATGCCGCGTGCGGCCATGCGGTCGGCGAGCGCGCCCACCGGCCAGGACAACAGCAGCGGAAACAGGAACAGCAGCCCGCCAAGCACGCCCACCACCGTGGCGGAGGCGCCCAGCTCCAGCGCATAGAGCGTGAGCAGCACCTTCATCGCGTTGGCGCCGGTGAAGTTGAACAGCGTCAGCGCGAGGGTGAGGTGGATGGGCGTAGAGCCGAACCTTTGCATGCCGGTCATCAGAAGCCGTCCACCTGCAAAAACTCCGGGCACCCGGATCGGCCCTGCCCGATTAATATCATATTTGCTATAATTCCGGAATGTCGTGGCATGTTCATTTTTACAACAAGGCGCTGCAGGAGGAAATTCTGCGGCTGCCACCGGGATTTGTCGCGCGCTTCCTGCGTTACGCCGAACGCATGGATATTCATGGACCCGATCTTGGCATGCCGCATACCAGGGCGATGGGTAAAGGCCTGCTTGAGTTGAGACTCAAGGCCGCCGAGGGTATAGCTCGCGTCTTTTACTGCACCTTGGTTGAACGCAGGATCGTGATGCTGCATCAGTTTGTTAAAAAGACCGAAAAGTCGCCGCCGCGCGAACTGGACATTGCCCGCCGGCGAATGATGGAGATCAAACATGACTAATCCGCTGAAAGCCTTTAAAGCCCGCGCACTGTCGAATCCCGATGTGCGCCGCGAATATGAACAACTCGCAGACGAATTCGCCTTCATTGACGAGATACTCAAGGCGCGCGCCGAATCCGGCCTGAGCCAGGCCGAGGTGGCGCGGCGCATCGGCACCACACAGTCCGCCATCGCCAGACTGGAATCCCCGTCCAGCGGCCACTCACCTTCGATGCAGACGCTGCAGCGCTACGCATCAGCACTGGGCTACAAGGTGCAGGTGCGGCTGGTCAAGGACAGCGCAGCCGCTCCCTATGGCAAAAAAAACCGCAGCCGGGTGCTGCGTACCGGCTGAGCTTAGGCTTTTCTATTTCTTCGCCGCCGGCCGCGTCGCGGTGAAGGTGAAGCTGTCGTAGCTCATCTCGGCCACGCGGAACCACAGGAACTGGTCGGCGCGGAACCTGAGCCATTGTGCGTAGATGCGCTTGAAGTGCGCGCTCTTCGCAGCCATCTCGTCGTAGATTTCGAAGGCCGCCTTGTGCGCGGCTTCCATGATCGGTTTGGGAAACTGGCGCAGCTGCGCGCCGCCGGCGACGAGTTTTTTCAGGGCTTCGGGGTTTTTCGCGTCGTAGTGGGCGAGCATGCTGACGTTGGCCTCGGCACAGGCGGACTCGAACACCGAACGGTAGGCCTTGGGCAGCGATTCCCACTGCTTGATGTTGACGATGGTGGAGAGCTGCGGGCCACCTTCCCACCAGCCGGGGTAGTAGTAGAACTTCGCGACCTTCTGCAGGCCGAGCTTTTCGTCGTCATAGGGGCCGACCCACTCGGCGGCATCAATGGTGCCGCGCTCGAGCGCCTGATACAGCTCACCGCCGGCGATCTGCTGGGCCACCACGCCCAGCCGCGCCAGCACCTGGCCTGCGATGCCGGCGACGCGCATCTTGAGGCCCTTGAGATCGGCCACGCTCTTGATCTCCTTGCGGTACCAGCCGCCCATCTGCACGCCGGTGTTGCCACTGGGAAACTGCACGCAGCCGTAGTCCTTGAACAGTTCCGCCAGCAGCTGCATGCCGCCGCCGTGGTACATCCAGGCGTTCTGCTGGCGCGCGTTGAGGCCGAAGGGCAGCGCGGTGGCAAAGGCGAAAGCCGGGTCCTTGCCGATGTAGTAATAGGGCGCGGTGTGGCCGCACTGCACGGTGCCGTTCTGCACGGCATCAAGCACCTGCAGGCCGGGCACGATCTCGCCGGCAGCGAAGACGCGGATCTGGAACTTGCCGTCGGTGCCCTCGGCCACGCGCCGCGACAGGATTTCGCCGGCGCCGAAGAGGGTGTCGAGGTTTTTCGGGAAGCTGGAGGCGAGCCGCCACTGGATCTGCGGCTGTGCACGCACGATGGCGGGGGCTGCGATGGCGCCGGCTGCAGCACCCAGGCCGGCTTTTTTCAGGAACGCACGTCTTTGCATGGCGGCTCCATTACTCATAAGTATTTGATTTAAAACAATATTTTTTCAAGTGCCGGCGAGGGTCAGGCCCTCCACCAGGATCGAGCCGCACTGGCGCGAACTGCGCTTCGACACATCGCTGCCGATGGCGACGATGTTGCGGAACATGTCCTTGAGGTTGCCGGCGATGGTGATTTCCTGCACCGGATAGGCAATCGCGCCATCCTCGACCCAGAAGCCGGCCGCACCGCGAGAATAGTCGCCGGTCACCGCATTGACGCCCTGCCCCATCAGTTCGGTGACAAGCAGGCCGCGGTTCATCTTTTTGAGCAGCGCGGCGAAATCCTCGCCAGTGTCGCGCAGGATGAGGTTGTGGTTGCCGCCGGCATTGCCGGTGGTGACCATGCCGAGCTTGCGCGCGGAATAGCTGGCAAGGAAATAGCCCTGCACCACGCCGTCACGGACGATGTCGCGCGCCTGCGTGGCCACACCTTCCTCGTCAAAGGCGCCGCTCGCCAGCGCTTTCGGGATGTGCGGCAGGTCACTCATCTGCACGATCGGCGCAAACACCGGCTTGCCGAGGCTGTCGAGCAGGAAGGAGGATTTGCGGTAGAGGCTGCCGCCGGAGACTGCGTTGACGAAATGCCCCATCAGGCTGGAGGCAACGCCGGATTCATACAGCACCGGCACCTGCATCGTCGCCACCTTGCGCGCCTTGAGCCGCGCCACCGCGCGTTCGGCCGCCTTGCGGCCGATGGTTTCCGGGGCAGGCAGCTCGGCGGGATCGCGCGCGGTCTCGTACCAGTCGTCGCGCTGCATGCCGTCGCCCTTGCCGGCGATCAGCGCGCACCAGATGCTGTGGCGCGAGCTGGGATAGCCGGCGAGGAAGCCGTGGCTGTTGCCGTAGATGAAATGCGACTGCTGGGTGGACACCGTCGCGCCTTCGGAATTGGTCACGCGCTTGTCCACCGCGAAGCCGGCGGCCTCGCAGGCCTTGGCGGTTTCGATCGCGCGTTCCACCGGCATGTCCCAGGGATGGATCAGCTCAAGGTCCGGGAATTCGCGCGCCAGTCGTTCGGGATCGGCGAGGCCGGCGCAATCATCGCTGGCGGTATGGCGGGCAATCGCCAGCGCGGCGTCCACGGTGTCGCGCAGCGCCTGCGTGCCCAGGTCAGAGCTGGAGGCATGGCCGCGCTGCCGGCCGATGTAGACGGTGACGCCGATGCCCTTGTCACGGTTGTATTCGATGGTTTCGACTTCACCCTGGCGCACGGTGACGGTCTGGCCGAAACCTTCGCTCACTTCGGCGTCGGCGGCGCTGGCACCGCGCGACCTGGCGTATTCAAGAGTGTCGCTGACCAGCTGCCTGAGCGTGTCGTCGGCATACGAAAAGGGGTGGCTTGTGGATGGGCTGCTCATGATGTCGGGCACAGCGCGGGCGGGCGCCGCGCGAAGGGCGGTATCATAGCAGCTTCCCCTGAATGCCCTTCCGCCGTGACATCGCACAGTGACTGAGCTTACCGAACCGCTCGACCCCCCCAGCAAGAGCCAGCGCAAACGCGACATGGATGCGCTGCAGGACATCGGCGCCGAGCTGGTTGCGCTGAGCGCCCATCAGCTCGACAGCATCGAACTGCCCGACAGCCTGCGCGAGGCCGTGGTCTTCGCGCGCAGCATGAAACCCAATGAATCGCGGCGCCGCCAGCTGCAGTACATCGGCAAGCTGATGCGCCAGGTCGATCCGGCGCCGATCCGCGCCCGGCTCGATGCCTTCATGTCGGTTTCGGCCGAGCACACCGCGCAGCTGCACCACATCGAGCGCTGGCGCGAGCGGCTGATTGCCGAGCCGCTGGCAGTGTCCGAATTCATCGCGGCCTATCCGGAAGCCGACAGCCAGCAGCTGCGCACCCTGATCCGCAACGTCGCCGACGAACGTACCCGGGGCAAGCCGCCGAAGCACTACCGCGCGCTGTTCCAGATGATCCGCGCGCTGGTCGAGGCGCGGGGCCGCACCGCCGCGGACCAAGACCCCCCACCGATATAATCCCCGCCATGATCGACAACACCACACTTCGCATCGGCCTGGTTTCGGTCAGCGACCGTGCCTCCACCGGCGTCTACAAGGATGAAGGCATTCCCGCACTGGAAGCCTGGCTGCGCCGGGCGATCAGTGATCCGCCGCCCGTTTTCGTGACCCGGCTGATCCCGGACGAGCGCCCGGTGATCGAGGCCACGCTGAAGGCGCTGGTGGACATCGAGGGCTGCCATCTGGTGCTGACCACGGGGGGCACCGGCCCCGCACCGCGCGACGTGACGCCGGAAGCGACCCTCGCCGTCGCCGACAAGGAAATGCCCGGCTTCGGCGAGCAGATGCGTCAGGTCAGCCTAAAGTTCGTGCCCACCGCAATCCTGTCGCGCCAGGTCGCGGTGATCCGCAAACAGGCGCTGATCATCAACCTGCCCGGCCAGCCCAAGGCGATCCAGGAAACCCTCGAAGGCCTTCGGGACGAATCGGGCAAGCCGCTGGTGCACGGCATCTTCGCCGCAGTGCCCTACTGCATCGACCTCATCGGCGGCCCCTACATCGAAACCGTGGACGCCGTGTGCAAGGCCTTCCGGCCGAAATCGGCGATACGGCCAAAAACCGCTTGATTAACAGGATGGACAGGATTTACAGGAGGCGCGCTCAAACCCCAAGTGCAACATTTTTTGGAGAAAATGTTGCATGGGAAAAA
>JAJTHX010000077.1 GCA_021300125.1 Betaproteobacteria bacterium
CGATGCGGCCGACGATGTCGTTGGTGCCGCCAGGCGGCCAGGGAATGACCACGCGTACGGTCTTGACTGGATAGGCCTGGGCCAGCGTAACCGCAGGCGACGCGGCAGCCAGCGCGAGCACGCCGGCGGCGATGAACTTCAGGGTTTTCAAAGTGCTCTCCTCGATGAGTAACGGTCTGGTGCCGTTCGGTTGCAAACTCCCGCTCTGCATTATCCGCAAACGGCGGCCCGGACACAATTCGCCGCAGCCGCTGCGATCAATCGGCGCGCGCGCCGGTCTCCTTCACCAGCCGCGCATACTTGTCGTAGTCTGACTTCATGCGCGCGCCGAACTGTTCGGGGGTCATGAACATCGGGTCCAGGGTCTGCGAGATGAGCTTGTCTGCGGTGGACTTGTCCCTCAGCGCCTTCTGCACCTCGGCATTCAGGCGGTCGACAATCGCCTTCGGCGTGTTTGCCGGCGCCATCATCCCCACCCATGCGGTGAACTCATAGCCCTTGACCGTTTCCGCGATGGCCGGAATGTCCTTGAACTGGGCGATGCGCTCCTCGGAGGTCACCGCGACCGGGCGCAGCCGCTTGGACGCGATGTGGGGAATGACCGAACCGACGGTGGCGGTCATCGCCTGCACCTCGCCCGAGGAAATCGCCACCGCAGCCGGGCCGCCGCCCTTGTACGGCACATGCACCATCTTGGTGTTGGTCATCATGTTGAGCTGTGCCATGGCCATGTGCACGAAGCTGCCGCTACCCGACGACGCATAGGTCAGTTCGCCGGGGCGCTTGCGGCCGAGATCGATGAATTCCTTCACCGTCCTGACCGGCAGCGACGGGTGCACCACGAGCATGCCGACCTGGCGGCCCAGCGGCGAAACCGGCGCGAAGTCCTTCAGGGTGTCGTACGGCACCTTGCTGAACAGGTGCGGGTTCGAAACATGGGCTGCGGAATGCACCAGCAGCGTGTAGCCGTCCGGCGGGCTCTTCGCCACCACATCGGAGCCGACGATGCCCGAAGCGCCGCCGCGGTTGTCCACAATGAACTGCTGGCCGGTGTTCTCACTCAGCTTCTGCGCGACGATGCGGCCCGCGATGTCGTTGGCACCGCCCGGCGGCCAGGCGATGATCACGCGCACCGGCTTCACCGGAAAATTCTGGGCGAGGACCGGCACGGCAGGCAGGGCCAGAACAAGTGCGGCGAGTGCCGCGCGGGACAGTGGGATCATGTTGTTCTCCTCGGATTGGGAATGCGGCAAGCCCCTTGGGGCAAGCCGCGCATTATGGTGACTGGGCCGGCCGCGGGCAACTGCAGACACCCGGCTCAAGCCCCGCGTTAAAATCCGGACCAGTTCGCGACAGCGTGATGGTCACGCTGCACCGCATCACCCCCATTCCGGGTTGGACCGCATTTGAACCGGAGCGTTGCATGCCGCTGCCCCTGGAAGGCGTTACTGTACTCGACCTGACCACCGTAATGGCCGGCCCCTACTGCACGATGGTGCTGGGCGATATGGGCGCCACCGTGATCAAGGTGGAAAATTTCCCCGAAGGTGACGGCTCCCGCCGTTTCGAGCCCAAGGTCAACGACGAGTCGTACTGCTTTGCGGTGCTCAACCGCAACAAGCGCAGCCTTGCACTGAACATGAAGGATCCGCGCGGCAAGGCCATTTTCATGAAACTGGCAGCCAAGGCCGATATCGTCACCGAGAACTTCCGCCCCGGCGTGGTCAGAAAACTGGGCATCGATTACAACACCATCCGCCAGTTCAACCCCGGGGTGATCTACGCCTCGATGTCGGGCTTCGGCCAGACCGGACCTTACGGGCACAAGGGCGGTTTTGACATCGTGGCCCAGGGCATGAGCGGCATCATGATGATGACCGGCGCGCCTGGCGGACGCCCGGCCAAGGTCGGCATCGCGATGAACGACATCGCCAGCGGCGTCACCGCGCTGTATGCCATCCTCGGCGCCTTCATCGGCAAGCTGCGCCACGGCCAGGGCCAGTATGTCGAAACCTCCCTGCTTGAGGCCGGGCTCGCCTGGACGCACTGGGAATCCGGCGCCTTCTTCGGCAGCGGCGAAGAACCGCTGGCCACCGGCACCCGCCACCGCCGCTCGACCCCTTACCAGGCCTACAAGACCCGGGACGGCTATGTCACCGTGGGCGCCAACAACAACAAGCTGTGGACCAACTTCTGCACCATCACCTGCAACAAGCCGGAATGGCTGACCGATCCGCGCTTCAAGGACCTGCCCTCGCGCTTGAAACACATCGACGAGCTGGAAGTCGAGATCGAAAAGGTCTTTGCCACCGCGCCGACCGCGCACTGGGTCCAAAAGCTCGATGAGGCGCAGGTGCCCGGCGGGCCGGTCCATACCTACCGCCAGATCCTCGATGACGCCCACATCAAGGCGCGCAACATGGTGGTCGAATACGACCACCCGAAGATCGGCCGGATGAAATCACTGGGCCTGCCGGTCAAGGCCAGCGGCGAGTTCGCCGCCATCCGTAGCGCCGCCCCCTGGCTGGGCCAGCACAGCGGCGAGCTGCTGCAAGAGGCCGGCCTCGGCGCTGCCGAGATCGAAGCCCTGTTCAGCGAGGGGGTGATTTACGACAAGTACCGCGGCAAGGCAGGTGCGCCATGAGCCAGGCCTGGCTGCTGCTGCTCGCCGCCGGCCTGCTTGAAGTGGTCTGGGCCATCGGTCTCAAGTACACCGAAGGGTTCAGCCGGCCGCTGCCCAGCGTGATCACGGTCGCAGCGATGATCGCGAGCTTCTGGCTGCTGGCGCTAGCGCTCAAGTCCATCCCGGTCGGTACCGGCTATGCGGTGTGGACCGGCATCGGCGCGGTCGGCACCGCCATCCTCGGCATCGTCCTCTTCAGCGAACCCGCGACCGCGGCGCGCCTGGCCTGCATCGCGCTGATCGTCGCCGGCATCCTCGGACTCAAACTGGTGTCCGGGGGCGCCTGAAAAAAAAGTGGCAGCCAGAGGCTGCCGCTAGGACCTGCAAGAGCCCGCTTACCAGAGCTTGCTGTCAAACCCCATCAGCGGCATCACGTAGTGCGTCCAGGGTACCAGCAGGGCGATGATCAGGATCAGCTGGATCATGCCGAACTTGAAGCCGTCCCAGGTCGAATACTGGTTGGTCAGGTAGCTGATGTTGGCCGGCTTGGAGTTGAAATACAGCACATAGACCTGGTTGATCAGGTAGGCCATCGGCAGGCAGAAGCCGACGATGTCCCAGCCGAACTGCTTGGCGGTCGCGATCAGGATCGGAAACATGATGATCGTGCGTGCCGTCTTGCTTTCGCTGATCAGCGTGGTCAGGCCAAAGAGCGCCGCCATCACCACGAACACCAGCACCTTGGGCGTCTCCGCAGTGATGCCCCAGACCTGGAAGAAATCGGCCACCCACAGGTCGACGATGATGGTTTTTTCCATCATGCCGCCCAGCACGTAGGCGCCCCAGCTGAACATCAGCATGTGCCAGGGAATGTCGGCCTGGTTCCAGTTCAACACGCCAAAACGCTTGAGGCCGGAGAAGGCCGGCAGTAGCACCAGCACGCTACCGGCCACGGCGACAATCTCGGCCTTGATGCCGTGCAGGCTGTCGGTCGCCCACAGCGCCAGCACGGCGAGGAAGACAACCGCGGCGCGGATCTCGTCGGCGGTCACCGGACCCAATCGCTGCAGTTCCTCGCGCAGACGGTCGAGCCCCCCCTCCAGCCGCGGCTTCGACTCCTCCTTGCTGATCGGCAGGATCATCCGCGTACCGGTGTACCAGGCAATCGCGCACTGGAGTATGCACAGCGGCAGCAGTGCCATCAGCCAGTCCGCGTAAAAGACCTTGGCGCCCGCCTTTTCCATCAGCTGTGCCGCAAGCAGGTTGGCGGCTGAGCCGGTGATGAAGGCACTCGCCGAGACGTTGTTGGCGAGCAGGTTCTGCAGCACCATGTTGCGGCCGACGTTGTTGCGCAGGACGCCGCCCATCGCGCCGTACATCGCCGAAATCACCATGAACATCGGCAACAGCAGCGCGGTCTTGGCCGAGGTCGCGCTGATGAAGGCGCCGAGCAGTATGTTCAGCGCGATGAAGGCCCAGAAAATGCCGTTGAGGTGGTTGCCCCATTTCAGCACCAGTATCAGCGAGACGCGCTTGGCCAGGCCGGTCACCACCAGCGCGCTGGCCATGATGAAGCTGGCGATGTTGAGCACCATCACCGGTTCGCCCAGGTAGGCGAAGGACTGGCGCATCGGCAGGATGCCGATCAGCACCACGGCGACGATGATGATGAACGAGGTCAGATAGCTTGGAATCGACTCGGTGATCCAGAGGATCAGCGAGAAGACGAATATGCCGGTGGCGCTGTAGAGATACTCCAGCTTCACGCCCTTCGGCAGTTTGGCGTTCTCGTAGAGCTCGATCGGCCCGCACCACTGGAGGTGGAAAAAGAGGAAGGCCAGGATCGCCAGCGGCACGCCGACGAACTTGAGCTTCTGCATCAGGGGGCCGGCCTCGATATCGTGCAGCTTCTCCAGCCCGTAGTTGCGCATGTCCAGCGGATCAAACTTCGGTTTTGCCGCTCCGGTCGCCTCGCTCATGGCCGTTCCTCCTGGTTGAAGATGCAGTGGCTCAGACTGCGGTGATGCCGACCACGCGCCGGGCGGCGCGCAGGTAACTGGTGTTGGTCATGGCCGCAAGGCCCAGCGCCTCGATCACCCGCTTCAGGGCACCGTAGTCCTCGCTCTCGCAGCAGGCGGTCTCCAGCATGGCGCCGTTGAACCAGACCTGGGCGTATTCGCAGATCACCCCCTGCACGGTGAAGCCGTAGCGCATTTTTTCGACGCTGACGGCAACCAGCTGCGGATGCACTCGCGCCAGCGCCAGGAACTTGTCATAGCTGCAGTCATCGCCGCCGGGCGCGATGTCCACGCGCAGGTAACCGCAGATCGCCTTCAGGTCGGCGCGGCTCACCGGAAACTGGAACTTGCCGGCGGGCTGGAAAATGTCGTAACCCTCCGGGGTGTCGCCGGTCTTCAGTTTCACGTCGAGCAGTCCGTCGCGCACCTTGACGTTGGCGGCGTCGGTCAGGCGGGACAGGAAATAGGTCTCCTCGGGCATCCGCCGCGCCTTCTGCAGCACCGCACCGGCCTCCCACATGCGCGCCTGCACGGCACTGATGATGCCCTGACCGAAAACGCGGAATTCGGCGCGCGGCACAATCTTTGCAGCCTCGGCGGCCGATATCGCGGTGTTTTTTGAGAATGGATCGCTCATGGCTGAAGCCTCGCTTACCATTTGCTGAAGGGATGCTTGATCAGGCTGGAATTGAAATAGCGCGGATCACCCGTCACCTCCTGACCGAGCCAGGACGGCCGATCAAAGGGCTGGTCCTCGCTTTCGAGTTCCACTTCGGCAACGATCAAACCGCGGTTCTCCCCGAAGAACTCGTCGATCTCCCAAGTCAGGCCGCCATGGCGGACCTTGTAGCGTTTTTTCTCGATCAGCGGCTTCTCGGCCAGCGTGTCGAGCATTTCGTTGCAGTCGCCCGGCGGAATCGGGTATTCGTATTCGGCCCGGGTCGCACCGACCGTGACACCCTTGATGGTGAGGAACGCTTTATCTCCGATGGTGCGTATACGCACTGTGCGTTCCTTGACACTGCTGAGGTACCCCTGACGGTACAGTGTGCCGACTGCACCATTACGCCAGGTGTCATCACTGAGCAGGAATTTGCGCTCGATTTCTGTGCTCATGTAATTGACTCCTCCATCCATCGGTATATCAAGTAGGCCTTTTCATCTTAGAGGGATGGCGCAGGGTGCCTTTGATGCAAGTCAACAATGCTGCAGTTGCTTCTGATGATGCGGCGCAACATGGACTGTGCCGCCGCTCATTCCATTGAATAAGGCATCAGGACTTGGCAGATGGATCGAACACGCGCTGCTGGGATCAACTCGATGGATCGACCCCGCGCTGCTGGGATCACTGCAACCGAATACCTCCGGCTGGCAGCGGATCAGGGCGTTACTGCAGTTTTCGAGGGGTCCTCAGGACGGGCCAGTTCATGGCCGTCCATCACGCCTTCAAGCTCACAACGGTCGGAACCGCGGGTCACGGTGAGGCTGCCGGTGATCTTGCCGGGCATGCCGCAGAAGCGTTCGCGGTCGATTTCGCGGAACAGGAACTTGACGAAGCGCCGTTCATGATCAATCAGGAACGCGCCCTTGTCCTCAGTCAAGGTCACCACGGTGACATGGCCGCTGTCTTCCCAGCGGCTGAAGGCATCATTGCGCATGATGTTGACCGAACAGGTGCGCGGCGTGACCTTGGAGTAGTAGGCCACGCTCTGCGTGCGTCCGCCGATCAGTTCGACCGCGATGCGCGCATGGCGGTCCTCGGTGCCCAGGCGGCAGGCCAGCACCTCGCGCTTGCCGCGCAGCGCACCGCCGGGCGGTCCCTTGCCCTGGCCCGGTCCAGCGGCACTTTTCTCTGCGGCCTGGCCTTTGTGCGCCTGCGGCCCGGGACCTTGATGCCCTTGCGCAGCGTTCCCTTGCGCCCCCTTGGCGGCCGATCGCTGCACTTCGCCCGCCGGCTGTGCGGACTCGGCAGTGAGCGGCACAAGCGTCAGAATTGCGATGTAAACTATTGATTTAAATAAGTTTTTTTTCATCGCCCGGGTGGCAGCGGAGGCTATACCGCCGCCGCGATGGCATCGCCCATTTCACGGGTACCGACCTTGCCGCCGAGGTCGCCGGTCAGGTGTCTGGCCTCGGCAATGACCTTGTCCACGGCGGTATCGATCAGCTTTGCGGCGGCCGCAGCCTTGGGGTCATTACGGGTACGGCCCAGCCAGTCGAACAGCATCTGGCCGGACATGATCATCGCGTAGGGATTGGCGATGTTCTTGCCCGCGATGTCCGGCGCCGA